>JBEEGR010000209.1:0-4904 GCA_041166985.1 Verrucomicrobiota bacterium
AAGCGTTCAGTGAATTCGGGATGCGCAAAGGCAATCTGCAAAGCTGCCGCGCGCGGATTGAAATCAAGGCGCGCGAAGTGGAAAGTGGAAAAATCCTTGCTGTGGACCGGCAAACGAGCGTGGCAATAGATCTGGCCGAACACATCGCCGCAAAAACCGCTTTGCAAAATGGCGCGGGTGAACTGGCGGAACGGCTGCTGCCGAAACTGGTGAAATAAACAGTTCATTGGCGGCTGATTCTTGTCCACACACAACGTCGCCCGTCGAGGCCTTCGATGCGGATTCGATTTTCGCTCTGGGGATATACGTCCAAGCCGATATCCAACTTTGAAAAATTCCAATGCGAGCCTGTGTGAAAATTCCGGCGCTTGATTGAGGTTGAACGGGGTTTATTCCGAAGAGACCTGGAGACTAATAATCTCGCCCGGCTCGCATTCGGCATAAACCTCGAAAGGCCGACAGCAGATTTCGCAATCGGTGGTGAAGCGTTGGGAACCGGCGCTGGTGTCCACGGTGAGTTCAAACGCTTGGCCGCAGAAGGGGCATTGAATTGTCTCGGAGACTTCCATGCGGGGATTTTACGCCGGTCGGCACGAAGCGCAAGCGGGGGATGTGCTTTGTGTGCTGGAAAATTTTGCATTTATGCTAATCTCAGTGCTGGCACCATGCCTGCTATTCACGTTTCAGCAAAACTATGAAGAAGGCCTGTCTATGTCTGGTCCTGTGGGTGGCAATGGCGGCGTCGCTGGAAGCGGCGCTGACGAATGTCATCCTGTTTGTCACGCAGGTGCCGCAAGCAATTGAAGTGAACGACAACACGATCACGAATGTTTTTCTCGGTATCGGCGCCGGTTTCGGCAATCACCTGACCGATACATTGCATACGCCGCGTGGTGGGGATTTGTGGCTGCGCAAATCGAATGGCACGCTGACGAATCTGACGCGTGGTTTGGGCTTCGGCGCGCTCGGCGCACAACACACGAACGGTATCGCCGTGCGTGACCCGGCGGTGAACTG
This sequence comes from Verrucomicrobiota bacterium, assembly GCA_041166985.1. GTDB lineage: Bacteria > Verrucomicrobiota > Verrucomicrobiia > Limisphaerales > DASXHY01 > DASXHY01. The sequence goes on from JBEEGR010000209.1 coordinate 1,018, forward strand.
GGACGGCACGCGAGCATTGTTCAGTATGGTGGTCGGTGCACCTGCCACTGCGACGGACACAAATGTTTTCTTCTGGCAGCTTTATGAAATCACCGGGCTGACCAATGGCGCGTATGCCATCGCCAAAATTTCCAATCAGCCGACGAATTACAACAACGTCTCGCCGTGTTATCTGCCGGATGAAAAAATTGTATTTGCCAGCGACCGTCCGCGCGATGGTTCGCCGCATTTGTATCCGCAGTTGGACGAATATAACGAGTTTCCGACGGTGACCGGTTTGTGGAATTTGAATCCGACGAATGGCGATCTGTTTCTGCTCAACCACACGCCGAGCGGGGTTTTCTCGCCCAGCGTGGACAGCTTTGGGCGATTGATATTTGTGCGCTGGGATCATCTGGTGCAGGACCGCAACGCGACGGATGACCGATTGAATCTGGCGACGAACGGCACATTCAATTACACGGATGAATCATCGAGTTCGACTTTCAACCTCAGTGATCGCGCGGAATTTTTTCCCGAGCCGCGCAATTTCGATCTGACCAATCGCGCTGCGTTGGGCGTCAACGGAAATGCGTTGAATTCGTTTTTTCCGTGGACAATGTTCATTGATGGTTCGGGCGAGGAAATCATCAACCACATGGGACGGCATGATCTGATGCAGTCCTTTAGTCGCAGTTACACCAATGACGCCAACCTGATAGATTTCGCCATCAACAGTCGTCCGATCTCCAGCAACTTTCTCACGAGCGCCAATTATTTTTGGATGCATGAAGACCCGCGCACGAACGGCGTCTATTATGGCATTGATGCGCCGGATTTCGGGATGCACGCCGCTGGCGAGATAGTCACCATCACCGCGCCATTGGGATTGGATGCGGACAATTGTTTCATCTCCTACATCACGCCCAAGTCCACTGCTGGTGCCAATACCTATGGCGTATATCGCAATCCGCTGCCATTGAGTGATGGCGCGCTGGTGGCCGCTTTCACGGGCAATGCGACCTCCGCTGATGCGAACGTCGGCACGTTCACCGCGCCGCAGCCACGGTTTCATTTCCGGCTCTGTTCACTTACGAACAGCGGTGTCGCCTGGTTCACCAATGCAACGATCACTTCGGGTTTGAGCAACAGCGCCAGCGGCCTGGTCATCCAATATGTCAACGGCCAGCTCGTCACGAACAACGGCGCGTTGTGGGAACTGTATCCGGTGGAAGTCATCGCCTCAAAAGTCCCGACGCCGCTTACGAATTCAATCAACATCACCGAGCAGCAGGTTTTCGACGAAGAAGGCGTGGATGTTTCCCTGTTCCAAAAATATCTACGCGCGAATAATCTCGCGCTTGTCGTCAGCCATGACGTCACGAAGCGCGACCGCGCTGACAAACAACAGCCCTATAATTTACGCATCGCCGGCACCACGAATGTGACCGTCGGCACAAACAGCGGAAGGATTTATGACATCGCGCACATTCAGTTCATCCAGGCCGACCTGCGGCGCGGTTTCACTGCGAACACTGCGAGCATTCAACCCGGTCGCCGGGTGTTGGCCACGCCGTTGCATGAGGCCGCCGCCGACAACGTCGTGGATCCCACCGGTCCACCGGGAAGTTTGAAGCTCGGCGACGATGGTTCCTTCGCCGCGCTCGTGCCAGCGCGGCGCGCGATGACGTGGCAGCTCATGGGCACGAACGGCGCCAACATGACCACCAACAGCATTGTGAAAGAACGTTTCTGGGTGACGTTTCAACCGGGTGAAATCCGCACGTGCAAAAACTGTCACGGCATCAACACCGCCGACCAGGCGGGCGCGTTGGGCGGGCCGAACAACAAACCACAGGCGTTGCGCGATTTGTTGCAATACTGGCGCGCGCAGAACACACCGGTGGTCGGTATTCAGACCAACGCGGGAACAAATTATCTCGCGCTGACTTTTAAACGACGCATCGGTGTCAGCAACGTGACGCACACGGTTCAGGTTTCGAGCAACCTGTTCAACTGGCAGGACGGTTCGAGTTACTCGGATTTCGTCAGTATTTCCAATACGCCTGTCACTGCGGAAGTCAGCCGCAGCGGCACAAACACGGAAACCATCGTGGTCCGGGAAAACACGCCGCTTGGTTCCGCGCCGCAAAAATTCATGCGGGTGCAGGTGGCCGCTCCCTGATCAGGAGAACACACTATTTGCGCTGACGGATAAATTTTGGTAGTTTTTTTACGTGAGCCGTTTTTTTAACCGGAACATTGGATTCGCGGGCCGCCTGGCGCGTGGGATTCTGGGAACGGTTTTGCTCATCGGCGGGATTATCGCGGCAGACTTCACTCTTTGGGCCTGTCTTCCTCTGGTGATTGCCGGTTTATTTTGCATCTTCGAAGCCGTGCGCGGCTGGTGTTTGCTTCGGGCGTGTGGTTTACGGACGAAACATTAGTCAGCTTCTCCCAATCGGCTTCAATCACGGCTTGACCTTTCGATTTAAGCAGGCACATTACGCGGCTCGTTTGTTAGCGGAGAAACCACCGTTAGATTCGAACCCGTAACTCGGGAATTTACTATTTATGCAGCATATACGGAATATCGCAATTATCGCTCACGTTGACCATGGCAAGACCACGCTCGTCGATTGTTTGCTCAAACAGTCCGGCACTTTTCGCGCCAACCAGCACGAGTCCTCCGAGGAACGCCTCATGGATTCGATGGATCTGGAAAAGGAAAAGGGCATCACCATCCGCGCCAAAAACGCCGCGTTCAAATACAAGAATTACCACATCAACATCGTGGACACTCCTGGACACGCTGACTTCGGTGGCGAAGTCGAGCGCATTATGAACATGATTGACGGCGTGCTGCTCGTCGTGGATTCCGCTGAAGGCCCGCAGGCGCAGACGCGCTTCGTGTTGCGCAAGGCGCTTGAAGCCGGGGCCAAGCCCATCGTCGTCATCAACAAGATTGACCGCGAGAACGCCCAGCCCAAAAAGGTGCTCGACCAGGTTTTTGAATTGTTCATGTCGCTGAACGCCACGGATGAGCAGTTGGATTTTCCGTTCATTTATTGCTCGGCCAAGGAAGGCTACGCCAAGGTCGAACTCGAACACGTCAGTGGCACGATGGAGCCGCTGTTCGATGCCATCATCAAGCACATCCCGCCGCCGCGCGCGAAGGCGGGCGAAGGTTTTCAATTGCTCGTGGCCAATCTGGATTACAGCGATTATCTCGGACGTATCGCTTTCGGAAAAATCTACGAAGGCAAAGTCAAAATTGGCGATCCTGCCATCTGCCGCCACGGCAACGGAAAAATTTCCAAGAACAAGATCACCGCGATCTACCACTTCGAAGGCATGAAGCGCATAGAGATTCAAGAAGCGCATGCCGGCGACATCGTGGGTCTCACCGGTTTCGAGGATGTGTTCATTGGCGAAACCATTTGCGACTCCGAGTTGCGCGCGACGCTGCCGTACATTCCGATTGATCCGCCGACGATTCAGATGCAGTTCGCCGTCAACGACGGCCCTCTCGCCGGTCAGGACGGCAAGCTCGTCACCGCGCGCCATATCTGGGATCGCCTGGTGAAAGAAATCCGCACGAACGTCGCGCTGCGCATCGAGCAGACCAGCGATCCGAAAATTTTCGCGGTCAGTGGACGCGGCGAAATGCAGATCGCGATTCTCGTCGAGCAGATGCGCCGCGAAGGCCACGAAGTATTGGTTTCGCGCCCGGAAGTGCTTTGGAAAAAAGGGCCGAACGATCAACCGCTCGAACCGATTGAAAAGTTATTCGTCGAAGTTCCGAACGAAAACCTGGGCGCGATCATGGAAAACCTTTCCAACCGGAAAGCCCAGATCACAAACATGAATCACGACGGGAATATTGTTTCCGTCGAAGCGCTGGTGCC
>JBEEGR010000210.1:0-5201 GCA_041166985.1 Verrucomicrobiota bacterium
CTCTGGCGCTGGCTGACGCAACGCCCGATTGACGCCGCGTTCAAGCAATCCACCGTCACGCTCGCGCTGTTCTCGCTGTTAGCGCTCGTCCTGTTCCTGCTGGGCAAATTCTTTACGACCATCGCCCGCCTCGAGAACCGTCGCCTGCTCCGCCCCGGCGCCAACTGGCTGCTGTTGAACGCGTACGTCTGCTTCGCCGTGGTGCTGGGGATCATCGGGGTGGAAGCGGGTTTTCCGAAGGCGGACATGTATGTCGCCCGCGGCCTGGTCGGCCTGCTGGCCTTGATCGCGCTGGAAACATTGGTCAACCTGATCCTCGAAATCTACCGTCCGCGGGTCAAAGGCAAGGCCGCGCGCCCGCTTTACGAAAGTCGGCTGGTCGGATTGCTTGGCCAGCCTGAAGGCCTCATCACCACCGCCGCTGAAGCGCTCGATTATCAGTTCGGTTTCAAAGTTTCCGAGACGTGGTTTTACCGTTTCTTCGAACGCGCTTTGGGCTGGTTGATTCTGTTGCAGGTCGGCGTGCTGCTGTCGTCCACGACCGTTGTGTTCATTGAAACCGGGGAGCAGGCGTTGCTCGAACATTCCGGGAAACGCTCTGGAAAAATCCTTGGCCCCGGTGCGCATCTCAAATGGCCGTGGCCGGTGGACAAAGTCTATCGCTATCGCACTGAGCGGATTCAGAGTTTCAACGTCGGTTTCACGCCTGATCCGGCGACGGAAAATCAGCGCACAGTGCTGTGGACGGTTTCTCACACGAAGGAAGAAAATTTCCTCGTCGCCAATCGCGAGCAAACTGCCGTCAGCACCAACGAAGTCACGGGCAAACGCACGCCGCCGGTCAGTCTGCTGACCGTGAGCATTCCGGTGCAGTTTCAAATCAGCGACCTGCTAGCGTGGGCTTACAATAATGATGATCCGACAAACTTGCTCCAGGATGTCGCGACGAGTGAAGTCGTGCGTTACCTCGTCAGCGCCGACCTGAACGAAATCATGTCACGCGAACGCGGCGCGGCGGCGGAAACATTGCGCGACCGCATCCAATCCGCGGCGGACAAGCGCAAGCTGGGCGCGAAAATCATTTTCGTCGGGTTGCAGGACATTCATCCGCCGGTGAAAGTCGCGCCGGAGTATGAAAAAGTTGTGGGCGGCATTCACACCAAACTGGCGGCGATTCTGGCAGCGCGAGCGGACGACATCAAAACCAATTCCCTCGCGCAGGCGCAGGCCACGAACATTCTGAATCTCGCGTCCGCCAATCAGATCACGCGCGAGATCGGCGCGCTGGCGCAGGCCGCGTCGTTCACCAATCAGCTTCCTGCCTTTCGCGCCGCGCCAAGCGTTTACATGGAGCGCGCGTATCTGCAGACGTTCGCCCGCGCGACGGCCAATGCCCGAAAATATATTTTACTCACCAGCCATACCGAAGATGTCATCCAGTTTGATCTGCAGGACAAAATTCGTGATGACCTGTTGAATATGAATGTGAAGCCGGAAAAGAAATAACATGAAAAAGAATTCGCTTACTTTGATCGTTGGATTTTTGCTGATCGTCCTGTTCGCCCTGCTGCTCTTTGTGTTTCAGGTGCGGACCACGCAGGTCGCCGTTGTCACCACGTTCGGCAAACCGACGCGGCCCGTGGCGGAACCCGGCGCGTATTTCAAATGGCCGTGGCCGATCCAGAAAGTTTATTACTTCGACAAACGCGTGCAGAATTTCGAGGACAAGTTCACCGAAGACCTCACGGCGGATAATAATAATCTGCTGACGTCCGTTTACATCGGCTGGCGGATTACGGATCCGAAAGAGTTCTTCCCGAAATTCGCGGGCGGCTCGGTGACGGAAGCGGAAAAGGTTCTGGAAGGACTCCTGCGCAGCTCCAAGAGCGCCGTCATCGGCAAACATGCTTTATCGGACTTCGTTTCCGCCAATGCGGACGGCTCCAGGTTCAGCGCGATTGAAACTGAAATTCTTGGCATCCTTCAGTCGCAAATCCATGGCCGCAACTACGGCATCGAAATCGAATTTCTCGGCATCAAACGCATCGGCCTGCCGGAAACCGTCACGCAATCCGTTTTTGACCGCATGACTTCCGAACGCCAGGTGCTTATCAGCAAATCACAGTATGAAGGTGAATCCGAAGCGCTTAAAATCCGTTCGGGCGCCGAACGCCGCGCGGCGGAAATCATCAGCATCGCCGAAGGACAGGCGACACAAATCCGCGGACGCGGCGAGGCCGAAGCCGCGAAGTCGCTCGCTGTGTTTCAACAGAATCCCGAACTGGCCAGTTTCCTTTTCCGCCTGACCGCGCTGGAAAACTCGCTCAAAGATCGTTCCACATTGATTTTCGATCAGCAGACGCCGCCGTTTAATCTGTTCCAGGGCGGTTCGACCAACCTCGTGAAATAATTTTGGAATGAACGACCATCCGCATTCACACGAGCACGAGCCGGAACACGCTCATCCGCATCCCGCGCCGGAAACACCGATGGACGCGGGTTCACAAGCGTTGTCCGAAGCGCTCCGCAGCAGTTTCGCTATCGTCAAATTTGTGATGGTGATTCTCCTGGTGGTTTTTCTCGGCTCCGGATTTTTCCAGGTTGGCCCGCAGGAACGCGCGATCATTCTGCGCTTCGGCAAACCGGTTGGTGAAGGTGCGAAAGCATTGTTGAATCCCGGTCTGCACTGGTCCATGCCCTATCCGATTGATGAATACGTGAAAGTTTCCATCACCGGAATTCAACGCGCGAATTCCTCCGTCGGCTGGTACGCCACCACGCCCGAACAGGAACTTGCCGGCACCGAACCGCCGGCTGGGCCGTCGCTGAATCCCGCCGTGGACGGTTACACGATTACTGCCGACGGAAACATCATTCACACACGCGCGGTGCTTTCCTATCGCATCGAAGAACCGGTGCAATACGTGTTTGGTTTCACCAACGCGGCTGCCGTCGTCCAGAACGCGCTCGATAACGCGCTCGTTTACACTTCCGCGCAGTTCAAGGTGGACGACATTCTGACGCGCGACAAAGCGGGTTTTCAGGACGCTGTTCGACGCCGCGTGACCGAGCTTTTGGAAAAACAACATACCGGCGTCACTGTGGAACGTTGCGATGTGGAAAGCCGCCCGCCACGCCAACAACAGGTTCGTGCTGCCTTCGTGAACGTGCTCAACGCCGAAATCAATCGCAGCAAATTGTTGAATGACGCTCACAGTTACGAAAACCAGGTCACCAACAAAGCTGGCGCCGATGCCGCCGCGCGTATCAACGCCGCTGAATCCGAACGGTCCAGTCTCGTCAGCAGTCTGGCCGGGCAAGCCGAGCGTTTCGGCGATATTTTGCCCAATTACCGCGCGAATCCCGAGTTGTTCCGCCAGCAACGTCTCGCCGAAACCATGGGCCGCGTGCTGACCAATGTGCAGGATAAAATTTATCTGCCGCAGCGCGCGGATGGAAAATCCCGCGAACTGCGGCTATTATTGAATCGCGAGCCGCAGAAACCGAAATCGGATGCGAATCCGTAAAAACCAAAATGGACGCGATGCTGAATCACAGAATGCGGAAAGTGACACTACTTCACTTCCTTTTAAGTGCCGGTGTCTTATTAGTGATTATAGTGTTTTTTTCAAAAGCACACGGGTTTTCAGGACCACCGGCAGCGCGCCTCAATTTTGAAGCACATGTTGCGTGGAGTAACGCATGGGGTAGAACTTGGGCGGCGGTTTTTTGCATTTTGCAACCGCAAATCTGGTTGGCTGATAAATTTGGTTCCTTAAATTCTTCCACTATTCCAATTTGGATTACTCTTCCGGTATGGTTTATTTCAATTCCAGTCTGGAGTCTTTGCTTCGGCTGGTTTTTTGTTAAAATGGATAATTGGCTGAATCATTTTCCGATTTTTGGAAAGAAAGTTTTTTAATATGCAGGTCACTTCACTTTTAAGTCAGCACAAGCATGACCACGAACACGGTCATGATCACCATCATCATGACGACCACGACGCGAGCTGTGGCAGTTGCGGTCACGATCATGAACACACCAATCTCGGCATGCGCTGGATGCTGCTGGGCCTCGTCCTCGTCATCAATGCCTTCGTCGTCGAATGGCTGCTCGATGGCAGCAACACCGTCGCCCACTTCAGCGCGTTTTTCGGTTCCATCATTCTCGGCGTGCCGATTGTCATCACCGCGCTCAAGGATTTGCGACTTGGCCGATTGAGCATCAACGAACTCGTTGCCATCGCCGTGCTCGCGGCGTTTGCTTCCGGCGATTACAAAACTGCTGGTGTCGTGGCGTTCTTCATGTTGCTCGGCGAACTCATCGAAACCCGCACCGCCGAAGGCGCGCGCGCTTCCATCGAATCGCTCATCAAACTCACGCCAACCAAAGCGCGCCGCATCAAAGCGGACGGCAACGAAGAAGAAATTGCCGCCAGCCAACTCGCGATTGGCGACATCATTCGCATTCGCCCCGGCGACAATGTTGCCGCTGACGGCGTCATCTTGAGCGGCCAGGGTTCATTCAATCAGGCCACCATCACGGGCGAATCACTTCCTGCGGATAAAAAGCCCGGCGACGAAGTTTTTGCCGGCACGCAAAATCTCACAGGCGTTCTGGAAATTAAAGTCAGCCGCGCCGGAACCGATACGACGCTGGGCCGCGTGCGCGAACTGATTCTCGCGGCGGAAAAAACCAAGCTGCCGATCATGAAAATCGTGGATCAATACATGGGCTTTTATACGCCGCTCGTGTTGGTCATCGGCGCGCTGGTCTGGGCATTCACGCGTGATTTGGATCGCGTGATTGCGGTGTTGGTTGTTTCGTGTCCCTGCGCGTTCATTCTCGCGACGCCGACGGCGATGGTCGCCGCGCTCTCCGCTGCCGCGCGTCTCGGCATTTTGATCAAGAACGTCGCTGACATCGAACTCGCCGCGAAAATCAACGCTTTCATCTTCGACAAAACCGGCACGCTCACGACCGGCCAACTCGCCGTCAGCCGTCTTGCGCCGATTGGTGAAACGAAACCGGCTGAACTTTTATTACTCGCGGCATCCGCTGAAAAATACAGCAACCATCCGACCGCCAAAGCGCTCGCGCAACTTGCTGACGAAGCCGGCGTGCCGCTCGCCGAACCACGCGATTTCGCCGAGACCGCCGGTCGCGGCGTCAAAGCGCAAATCAACGGCGCAACTGTTCTC
>JBEEGR010000211.1:0-3095 GCA_041166985.1 Verrucomicrobiota bacterium
TCCGCGAAATTCCACCGGGTTCTGCGTGGCGATGACGAAAAACATTTCCGACAGATCGAGCCGCTCGCCTTCCACGCTCACCTGGCTTTCTCCCATCGCCTCCAGCAAGGCCGATTGCGTTCGCGGCGAGGCGCGATTGATTTCATCGGCCAGGAGAACGTTGGTGAAGATCGGGCCTTCGTGAAAATGGAACTGCTGGTCGCGCTGGTTGAAAACGGAAACGCCCAGGATGTCCGAAGGCAACAGGTCAGGCGTGAATTGAATGCGTTTGAATTGCGCGTCGAGCGAACGGGCGAGCGCCTTGGCCAGCGTGGTTTTGCCCGTGCCGGGAAAATCTTCCAGCAACACATGCCCCCCGCTGGCGAGGGCGGCCAGCAACATGCGTGTCGGCCCGGCCTGGCCCTGCATGACTTTGGCGATGTTGTCGAAAATCTTCCGGTAAACTTCGCGAGCGTTGTCTGGAGTGGCGGTACTCATGGTGGGTGGTGGTCTAAACAATAGGACAGCGGAAAGGTTGCGGAAAAAATCCGTGGAACAGTCTGGCTTTGAACTTCGAGTGTCCCGTCACGGTTGGCATAATAATGACATTCTCATGAACTGCGAACTGTTTTCCATCGTTTGGTTCAATGTCGCCATGAAATATTTAAATTCCCAAAAACTGATCCTGATTTCTTTCGCGCAATGTGCCGTTTCTCAGGTAAGCGCCGATGGAGGCGGGTTATGCTTTACCAGCAGCGGGATATTCGCCTGGGGCCGGCTGTCCAGCAGCACGTCAATCGAGTAGAGACCGGGTTGCTCGAACTTCAATTGCTGAATATTGATAATGAAATTGCGTGTGCCGAAATGAGAGTCGCCCGGGAGCGTGATGTTGCCAACCGGCAGGTCAATGCCGGGCATGATGGAACCGCCATCGGCATCCACAAAATTCAAACGCAGTTCATGCGTGCCTTCATCCTCGCTGCCGAACGTGACGCGCAGCGCGATGGAACATTGCGGGTGAATCGCCGGGAGTTGCTGCGTGTAGATCGTGTCGAAAGCACCGAGCAGATTCAGCTTGCCGTTATCGTCCGTCGCCGCGTCGCACAAGACAGCCACTTGAATGTTCATGAGGGTTAATAAGCCACGAATCGCGGCAATTGGCACGAATTTCTTTAAAACATATTTTAGCGGTCTCCGCGCTGCGAACCTGGCCACTCATCACGAATAAAAATATCCCAACTCGCGCAACGAGACAAAATCCTTGGGGCGCTCCTTGGTCGAACGGCCAAGAATCACATGGTCAAGCACGTCAATTTTTAAAAGCTGGCCGGCGCGAATCAGATCGCGGGTGACTTTAATGTCCGCTTCGCTCGGCGTGGGATCGCCGCTCGGATGATTGTGCGCCAGCACAATGGCGGAGGCATTGGCGGCGATGGCAAATTTAAAAACCTCGCGCGGATGCACGAGAATGGTGTCGAGCGTGCCATCGGAAATTTCCTCCACGCGAATCAGCCGCCGCCGCGTGTTCAGCAACAACACCTGGAACGTCTCCACATTCTTGACGAGATTCTGGTCGCGCAACAGTTGAGCCACCGTCTCCGGGTTATCGAGCACAGGCGATTCGCGTTGCAGCTCTTCGGCCATTTTTCGCGCAAGGGTGAATGCGGCAATCAATGTCACCGCTTTGTCGCGGCCGATGCCTTTGACTTTCCGCAAATCCTCCACCGACGCGCGCGCCAACGCCTGTAACGAGCCAAACCGGCGAAGCAACTGCGCCCCGACTTCCACGGCGTTCGCGCCCTGCAAACCGGTGCGCAACAAAATCGCGATCAATTCCGCATCCGTCAGCGCGGCCGGCCCGTTGGCGGCGAGCCTTTCCCGCGGCCGCTCGCTGACCGGCTGATCCTTTAGTCTCATGCCCTCGGACATGCGGCATATTTATCGCAAAGGAGCGCCGACGCGAAGAAAATTCTTCTTTAAAACTTCCTGATTTGGCGTTTGCGCCAGCGTTCAGGCCGCCTGCAAATCCTGAACAATAAACGACGCGAATTCGCGATGATAATGAGGCGGAATGCGCGCTTTGAAACGCGCGGTTTTACCGGTGTAACGTCGCTCGACGACTTGCGCCACTTCGTGCAACCGCGCGATGACCCCGGCTTTTTCATGCGGCACGGACAATTCCACAAACTCGCGCAACGGACGCAATTGACTTCCCAGTTCCGCGAGCAATTCCGGAATGCCATCGCCGGTCTGCGCGGAAATCGCGACCCCATGCGGATGCTTCTCCAGAAAACGATTCAACGTTTCACGACTTCCATTCAGGCAATCGGTTTTGTTGAACACCATCAACATCGGTTTGCCCTCCGCGCCGATTTCTTTCAGCACGGCTTCCACGGATTTGATTTGTTCCTCAGCTTGCGGATGGCTCACGTCCACGACATGCACGAGCAAATCAGCTTGCACCACTTCTTCGAGTGTTGCTTTGAACGCTTCGACGAGTCCATGCGGCAGTTTGCGAATAAAACCCACTGTGTCGGTCAGTAAAACATTTTGATTCGTCGGCAGACGCAGGCGGCGCGTCGTCGGATCGAGCGTGGCGAATAATTTATTTACCGCGAGCACATCCGCACCCGTGAGTTTGTTGAGCAATGTGGATTTGCCGGCGTTCGTGTAACCGACAATGGACGCAATCGGCCAGTTGTTGCGCTTGCGGCCCATGCGTTGAGTCGAACGCTGACGCCGGACCATTTCAAGTTCGCCGGTGATTTTTTCGATGCGCTCCTGCACTTTGCGCCGGTCGGCTTCGAGTTGGGATTCACCTTCGCCACCGCGCATGCCGATGCCGCCGGACTGGCGCGACAAATGGCCCCAGAACCGGGTCAGTCGCGGCAACAGATGCCGAAGCTGCGCGAGTTCAATCTGCATCTTGCCTTCGCGCGTGCGGGCGCGTTGCGCGAAAATGTCGAGAATCAGCGCCGTGCGATCAAGCACTTTGCAGTTGAGGATTTTTTCCAGATTGCGGCTTTGTGCTGGCGAAAGTTCGTCGTCGAAAATCACCGTGTCCACATGATGCTGGCGGCAGTAAGTGGAAAATTCTTCAGCTTTGCCTTTGCCAA
>JBEEGR010000212.1:0-5559 GCA_041166985.1 Verrucomicrobiota bacterium
TTGCCGCAGTCCAGCTTCCAACTGCACCGAACAACCAGGATTAGCAGAAGCGACACTGGTCGCACCCGTGGCTTTAATGTGTTGAAGCTTTCGATCCAGCAGTTTTTTGGACATTTCGGGCTGCGTAATATTGTAAATGCCAGCACTGCCGCAACACCAGTTGGATTCCGACATTTCCACCAATTCCAGTCCGGCAATGGCACGCACTGTGTCTCGCGGAGGCTTGGTAATTTTTTGACCATGACAGAGATGACACGATTCGTGATACGTTATTCGTTCGGGTGAGCATGAACCTGTCGGCCGGCGGATGCCAATTATTGCAAGCCATTCATGAATGTCCTTTAATTTCTCTGACCATAAAGTTGCGCGCGCGGAGAAACACGGGTCATTTTGTAATAAATGACCGTAGTTTTTCAAATGCGAGCCGCAGCCACCCGCATTGCTGATGATGGCGTCCAGTTTGTCCAGTGAACCCGCCGAAAGTTCGAGCGCGAGGATATTGCGACGCGCCATTTCGCGAGCAAGTTCCAGTTCGCCATTGTGTGCGTGGAGCGAACCACAGCAATGTTGCAACCGCGGTGTTAACACTTCGCAATCGTGCGCAAGCAAAACGTCCGCCGTGTCACGGTTAATTTCCGAATAAATCAAGTCTTGCACGCAGCCCGTCAGCAGCCCGACGCGATAACGGCGGCGAGGTGGCGTCTCAATTTCCCGAATAAGCGCGTCGGAGAAATGCCGGCGGACTGTGGGAGTAAGCGGTTCAAGTTCCCGAAGGCTGCGCGGCAGAATGACCGTCAGTCGGGCGGCGCGCACCAGCTTTTGCAGGCCGGCCACCTGGTAAAAATACAACAACCGCCCCAGCAAGCGCAGGATGCGCGGCCTCGTGAAAATGTATTTCACCGTCAGCCAGCGAATGACATTGCGCGAAGGCTTGGCGAGGACGCCGCTGGTCTCGATGTCCATCCGGGCGACCTCAAATAATTCCGCGTAATTGACGCCTGCGGGACAGGCGGTCGTGCAAGCCAGGCAACCGAGACAAAAATACATCTCTTCGCCGAAATTCTTCGTGAGTTCCATTTCGCCATCAGCGATGGCGCGCATGAGCGAAATACGACCCCGCGGGCTGTTCCGTTCCAGTTTGGTGGCGTCATACGTGGGGCAGACTGGCAGGCATAACCCGCAATGCATGCACTGCTGCAAGACAGAGTAGTCCAGGCGCTTGAGATTGAGGTCTTTTCCGCTCACAGATCAAAAATTTTTCCGGGATTAAGAATTCCTCCCGGGTCAAGTGTGCGTTTGAGTTGACGCATCAATTCGAGGCTGTTGTCCCCGAGTGCTTGAGGCAAGAACTTCTTTTTTGCAATTCCCACTCCATGTTCACCCGTGATTGTTCCTCCCAATTTAATCGCGAAGTCAAAAATCTCCTGCATCGCGTCTTCAACCCGCTCCATTTCTGCCGCATTGCGTTCATCGGTCAGGAAGGTTGGATGCAAATTGCCATCGCCCATGTGGCCGAAGGTGGCGATACGCAACTGGTGGCGGAGGGCGACTTCCTGGATGAACCGTATCATCTTGGCCACTTCGCTGCGCGGCACGGTCGCATCTTCGAGAATGGTCGTGGGCGCCACGCGAGCCAAGGCCGAAAACGCGGAGCGTCGAGCGGCCGCTAATTTGGCGGCTTCCTCTGCTGATTTGGCAACCGTTACCGAGTATGCGCCGTGTTGCCGGGCAATCTGCTCCATCAAGCGCGCCTCCTCTTCAACCACTGCCGGATGTCCGTCAGTTTCCATGAGCAGAACCGCCTCCGCATCCAAGGGCAGACCAACATGCGCAAATTCTTCCACACAACGGATGGTGACCTTGTCTAAAAATTCCAAGGTGCAAGGTATGATTTTGGCGGCGATAATTGTGGAAACGGTTTCGCCAGCAGCATCCATCTGCGTAAAGGTCGCCAACATGGTTTTTTTAACACGCGGTTTGGGAATCAGTTTGAGCAGCACCTTTGTGATGATTCCCAACGTTCCTTCCGAACCGATGAAAACGTCCTTCATGGAGTAACCTGCCACATCCTTCACGCATTGACTTCCAAGCCAGACGACACTGCCGTCGGCCAGCACAACTTCCATCCCCATTACATAATCACGGGTTACGCCATACTTTAATCCCCGCAGTCCGCCGGAGTTTTCAGCGACATTTCCTCCAATCGTGGATATTTTGATTGAGCCGGGGTCGGGCGGATAAAATAATCCAACCGTCTCCGCAATTTCAGCAACTTTCTGAGTTATGACTCCCGTTTCGACCAACAACGAGAGGTTCTTTTCATCCAATTTTAATACCTGATCCATTTTCACCGTGCACAGCACGATACAGTCTTTCACAGGCAGGCTGCCTCCGCTCAGACCCGTGCCAGAACCACGAGTGACCACTGGCGTTTTTTGGGCTTTGGCGATTCGCAATATCGTTGAAATTTCTATCGCGGTTTTAGGAAACACCACACAGTGCGGTCGTTGACGCAATGCCGCTGTGCCGTCAAACGAGTATGGAATCAAATCTTCCGGCTCCTTCAGAACGCGGTCTTCTCCAAGCAATGAAATAAGTTCAATCGTTAAAGAACTCATGGCTTTATGGCTGACGGCTCCCGACAAAACGCGTGTTAATTTTCATTCGTGACGGAATTGGTGAGGGCGCCGATTTTTTCGATCTCAATGGTCACGCTGTCGCCGGGTTTCAACCAGCGCGGCGGCTTTTGCGCCATGCCGACGCCATGCGGCGTGCCGGTCAGGATGACTGTGCCGGGTAATAACGTCGTGCTGCCGCTCAAAAACTCGATCAGTGTTGGCACGTCAAAAATCATGTCGTTCGTGTTCCAATCCTGCATGACTTGACCGCTCAACACCGTGCGGATTTTCAGCGCGTTCGGATTCGGGATTTCGTCACGCGTCACCAAAACCGGACCGAGCGGGCTGAACGTGTCAAAACTTTTGCCACGACACCATTGACCGCCGCCGCGTTTGATCTGCCAGTCGCGTGCGCTCACGTCATTGCAACAGGTGTAACCGAGAACATAATCGAGCGCAGTCTGTCGCGAAACATTTTTGCAGGCGCGGCCAATCACCACGGCCAGTTCGCATTCATAGTCCACTTCATCACTGCGCATGTGCGTTGGAATTTGAATTGGCTCGCCCGGATTCAAGAGCGTGTTGATGCCCTTGAAAAAAACGACGGGATATTCAGGAAACTTTGCACCGGTTTCTTCAGCGTGTTTCCGGTAATTCAATCCGATGCAAATGATGGAGGTCGCCTGAATAGGCGCGAGTAGCTTGGCGACATCGGCCTTTTCATCCGTTAGTTTCGGCGCATGGTAAATATCGCCAACAAGTTTGAAAGCCGTGCCGTCGGCCTGTTGCGCGGCGTAGCCGATTGCACTTTGTTGATTCTGATAGCGCATGATTTTCATAAATTATTTTCCCGCGCTCCAGCCGCCGTCAATTACCAGTGAACTGCCGGTGACCGTCACGCTTTCGTCCGTGGCGAGATACAGCGCGGCGGCGGCGACTTCTTCCGGCTTGACCATGCGACCGTTCAATTGCGTCGAAGCCATGTCGTGATAAGCGGCCTGCGGATCGGGATATTCCTTGAGCCGCGCGAGCACAAATGGAGTTTCGACGCGCCCGGGACAGATGCAATTGAAACGCACGCCGGTGTGCGAATGATCCAGCGCGAGCGCTTTCGTCAAACCGACGACGGCAAATTTTGTAGTCGTGTAAGCAAGCCGTTCACGCACAGCCACGATGCCGCCGACGGACGCCATGTTGATGACGCTGCCGGATTTGCGTTCGAGCATCGCGGACGCGAAGGCTTTGCAGCCGTTGAAAATGCCGCGCACATTCACGGCGTAAAGTTTATCCAGATCCGCCGCCGTCGTGTTGAGCAGCGTGCCGACATGGCCGATGCCGGCGACGTTCGCCAGAATGTCGAGTGCGCCGACCGTTTGCGCCGCCTGCGTGCAATCGGTTTCACTCGCGACATCCAGCAAAATAAATTTTCCACCGATGCGTTCGGCAAAAGCACGACCGTCTTTTTCATTGCGATCGGCAATCCAAACCGTTGCCCCGGCTTGGACAAAGGTCTCCGCGATGGCCGCGCCGATGCCCGACGCGCCGCCGGTGACGAGGGCAATTTTATTTTTGAGACTAAACACGATAAATTCTTTCGGCATTGGTCTGGAACAATTTGATTTGATCCGCTTCGGTTGCGAATGAAAAAAGTTCCTGCACCGTTTCAATCCAGCGCCCGTAAGTGGTAGCCAGCGTGGCCATCGGCCAGTCGCTGCCAAACATCAGGCGATTGAAACCGAAGCACTCCAGCGCATGCTCAAAATAAAACTTCAACTCCTTGGACCGCCAGTTTTTCCAATCGGCTTCGGTCGTAAGACCGGAAATTTTACAAACGACATTCGGCAACGACGCGAGCGTTTTCAAATCCTTCGCCCACGGCTCAATTTTTTTTCCACGGACATCTGGCTTGCCGAAATGATCGAGCACGAAAGTGACCTGGGGAACGCGTTTGGCCACCTCGGCAACACTGCGCAATTGTTCGTGCCGGATGCAAAGGTCAAACGTGAAACCAAATTCAGCGAGCACCTTAACTCCGGCGATAAACTCCGGTCGCAGACCAAACTCGGCCTCGCGTTCACCTTGCAGGTTTCGACGAATGCCTTTCACCAACGGACGATTGGCGAAAGCCTGAAGCTCGGCGCGAACGGCTTCACCTTTTTCCACCGGCGCATAAACAACGGCACCCTTCAATCGTGGTTCGCTTTTTGCAAAATCAGAAATCCAATCCACTTCAGCGAGGCTTTGACTTGATCCGCAATCGCATTCGACGAAAATCATTTTACGCACATTAGCATTCATACTGGCTGCCGAAAAATCTCGCGGTAGAAACGCCCGGTCCAAAGTAGGAAAACCGTGGTTCCACGCATAATGAAACCGGGTTGGGTCCCAGAAATGGCAATGCGAATCAACGATGGTGGGAGCATTCATATGAGCCGGATTCTTCTTCCAAATTGTTTCAGAGCATCCGGCGATAACCCAACTCGGCGCCGCCGCTGACATGCATGATATGGCCTGTAATAAAGCGCGCTTTTTCTGAAAGCAAAAATACGCACACGTCGGCGATGACTGTGCTTTCGGGACAATAGCCGAGCGGATGAATTTCGTTCAGATATCGCTCAATGGAGTCGGGATCAGGCTGTTCGGAACACCACTGACGCAGCATCGGCGTCCAAGCACCGGCGGGGCAAACTGCGTTCACGCGAATTCCATGTTTTGCATAATCCAGTGCCATGGATTTCGTTAACGCGTTCATGCCACCTTTAGTTGCTGTGTATGCCGCGTGTATTTCCTGGCCAATCACGCCAACCATGCTGGAAGTGTTTAACATACAACCCCTGCTCGCAACCAGTGCGGCAAACGCATGACGAGTTGTATGGAAAACGCTTTTCAAATTCACGTCAAACAACGCATTCCATTCCGCTTCGGTGGTTTCATGAATGGG
>JBEEGR010000213.1:0-7779 GCA_041166985.1 Verrucomicrobiota bacterium
GCCGCGCCGGTCCGAAGAAATATCCGCCGCGAATGCGCGCGCCGGTGACACGGCGTTCATGGCCCGTGGGTTGCCCCGGTTTTCCTTCCTCGAATAAAGCGGTGTAGCGGTATTCAAAATTTTCCAGCTTCACCCGCTCAATTTTTTGACTAATGAATCGTTCGATAGCGGCGACGTGTTTGGAGTCTTCCGCGACCATCAGGGTGAAAGCATCGCCCAACGCTTCGGCGCGCCCGGTGCGGCCAATGCGATGGATGTAATCTTCCGGATGATGCGGCACATCGTAGTTGATGACGTGGCTGACGTCGGCAATGTCCAGCCCGCGCGCGGCGATGTCAGTCGCAACGAGCACTTCAAAACGTCCATCACGGAAGCCTTTCAATGCCTGTTCGCGTTCGCGCTGGGTGCGGTTGGAATGCAGCACGGCAACCGCGTGATTGTTGCGTTTCAATAATTGCGCGACGCGGTCCGCGCCATATTTCATACGGCAAAAGACGATGACGGATTCGTAGTTCACGCGTTCAAGGAGCGCCAGGAGCAGATCGGTTTTCTGCGCGTCAGACACGGGATAAATCACATGCTTCACCGTTTCGGCGGGGGTGCGGCGCGCGCCGATTTCGATGGTTTGCGGATTGTGCATCGCCCATTTGATCAACGTGTCAATCTGCGGCGGAATGGTGGCGGAGAAGAGCAGTGTCTGACGTTCGCGCGGACATTCCTGCACGATACGACGGACATCCGGGAGAAAACCCATGTCGAGCATACGATCGGCTTCGTCGAGCACAAGATGTCTGACCTGATCCAAATGGCACGTGCCGCGTTCAAGATGATCGAGCAATCGGCCCGGTGTCGCGACGATAATGTCCGGGCCGCTTTTGAGTCCGTCCATTTGTTTGCCGTACCCCACACCGCCGAACAGCACCGTGGTTTGTAAATTTGTGAAACGCGAAAAATCGTGAATCGCAGTCTCGACTTGCGCGGCAAGTTCGCGCGTTGGTTCGAGCACGAGAACGCGGGTGCGCGGATCGTGATCGCCGAGCTTGGTCAGAATGGGCAATGCGAAAGCGGCAGTTTTGCCGGTGCCGGTCTGCGCGCTGCCAATAACGTCTTTGCCTTCCAGAATCAGCGGAATGGCGCGGAGTTGGATCGGCGTGGGATCGATGTAGCCCATGGCCTTGACACCTTCCAGCATCGGAGCCGACAAACCGAGTTTTGCAAATGGCATGGCGATAATCTGCGTTGTAGCAGGCGAAATGTCTATGCGGGATTCATCAAGGGGCGGTCAATCGCATTTTTCGGGTTCGGAACAACATGAACCGAAACCTTCGTAGCAATCCACGCAAAGTTTTCGGTCGCCAATCTCAGTTGCGCCAAATCGTCCGCACAGATCGCATGTGGCCGATTCGTCGGGAGGTGCCGTTTCCGCTTTCACATTTTATGATTGGCCATTTGCCAGATAATGTGGCCGCCATGTAAAACGGCGAGCACGAGCAGGCCAATACCGGAGTAATGTTCCATCTTGAGCAGGGTCTGTTCGCTGAATTTTCCCTGGCGCCGGGACGAGGTGAAGCTCAGCACAAAAAACCACAGGCCGGTTCCCAGCCCGACACCCGCCACACACGAGAGTTTGCCCGGCCAATCGGCCGTGACCCATTCCCGGGAAATAAAATTAGCGCCGAGAATTATCCAGAACACCAGCACGCCCAGGTTGGCCAGGACGCGCACAAAACCAATCATGAACCCGGAATGCGGTTTGAGGCGTTCTTCGATTTCCTCCTCAATCTTGTCCGCCGCCGCGCCCAGATGCACCGGTATCTCAAGGGATTTGGCCGAAACAAATTTGACCCCGAGGAACAGCATGAAAACGAAGCTGCACAATTCCATGGCTGCTTTGATGGGACCTTTCGCAAAGAATGATGCAAAACTGGTGAACGCGATAAAACAATAAATCATTTCCATCGCCGTCGCGCCGAGGCTGATCATGATCGCCCAGCGAAATCCGCGCCGCGCGCCTTCGTTGATGATGGTGAGATTCACCGGACCGACGGGAATGGAAAGCAACAATCCGCTGAGAAAGCCGGTCAGGCCCGCCAGAAGAATGGGGGGAAGATTGTCCATTCAGATTATTTCGCCATCGGCCCCATTTCGTCTTCGTCGTCTTCCTCTTCGATTTCATGACGCATGCGCCGCGAAATGCGCGGACGAATAAAACCATAGAGAAGATAAGCGGTGAAAAATATCGGCAGCACGTAATAAAGAATGATGGACCACAACATCAGAATCAGTCCGATGAACAACGCGGTAATGATTGCCTTGGTGAATGTGCTGGTGGAACGCAGCCCCAGGGATTTAAAACTCGGATACTTGACGGTGCTGACCATCATCGCCGAGAGGAACAGGAGCACGATCACCAGAAAATATTTCCAGTTGCCGAGGGTGCGTTCCTTTTCATTGAGTTGAATAATCAGCAAAGTCAGCGAGGCCACCAACCCGGCGGCGGAAGGAATCGGGAACCCTAGAAATTCTTTGCCTCCGCCTCCGCTCGACATCGTAGCCAGACAATTGAAACGGGCGAGCCGGAAAGCGCCGCACAACAAATAAACTGAAGCGATAAACCAGCCATATTCCGGGTGCGGGCCGAAGAACGAGCCTTCGACAAAGACCCCGTGCAACACCACCCGATGAACCAGAAACGCGGGCGCGACACCAAAGGAAACCAAATCAGCCAGCGAATCAAACTCGCGCCCAAACGGGCTTTCCACACCGCCCATGCGCGCCACGCGGCCATCGAACAGGTCGAAGATGCAGGCCAGCAAGATGAAGCCCAGCGCGTATTTAATTTTGCCAAAATCATCCGGCAGATTCGCTTCAACAATTTTAGTCAGCGCGACGAAGCCGCAGAAAAGATTTCCCGCCGTCAACAGATTGGGCAGAAAATAGATTTTAAGTTTACCCTCACTCGGGTCCGGCTGCGGGTTGGAGATTGTCGCCGCCATAAAATTTCCCTTTATTCAAAAACCGCCAGGATCGTTTCGCCGCCAACCACCCGGTCGCCGAGCTTGATTTTGATTCTGGCGTTTTTCGGGAGATAAACATCCACGCGCGAACCGAATTGAATGAGGCTGATTCGTTCACCGCGCGCCACTTCATCGCCGACCTCGACGAACGGCACGATGCGGCGGGCAATCGCGCCGGCAATTAAACGAACCGCCATTTTGGTGGCGCGTGGCTCGATGCATTCGAAGCCGATGAAGACATTCTCATTGCACGTCGCGCATTCGGTTTTCATCGCGTTGAGAAACTGGCCTTCGGTATATTTCACGGCGATGACTTTGCCGCCGACTGGCGCGTTCTGCACATGCACATCCACGACGGAGAGAAACATCGAGATACGCTGCACTTCGCCGCCCATAAAAGTCGGCTCCAGCATCGTGTCAATGACATCGATCTTGCCATGGCCGGGCGAGAGAATGAGATTAGCGCCAACGGGCACAGTGGGAGTTGGATCGCGAAAAAAGTACAGCGTGAAGAGCGCGAACAGGACCCAGACCAGAATGAGCAACCCGGAAAGCAACGTCGCAACGGATGCCAGCAGCGTGGCTAAAAAACCGATCACTGGAACGGAAAGCACCAGTATCCCCGTGATTAAAATCATTTTAAACGCGGCTTTGCGCGCTTTTCCCGAATGTTTCATCGGGGCAAGGTAAGGGCAAAAAACTCCCGGTCAAAGTCCAAATTTTGGATGACAGAATCAAATTGAAGCGCCGAGCGCTTGGTCGGCATGTTTCGAAAATCTATCGGGCCGAGCAGGTGCCCGGCGTTCCGGCTACACAACCGCATTTTCAAGAGCCTGAATTGCCTGCAATAATTTCGTTTCAATATTTTTCTGACGCTCGGGCGCGAGAATTTTTCCACCGTCCAGCTCGCGGACATAGAAGCTGTCAATTGCCGCGCCTTTTTCCGTCACGATTTTCGCGGCGGAAATGTCCAGGTCGAGTTCCGAGAAGGTTTCCGAAATCGTGTACAGCAGGCCGACGCGGTCTTCGGTTTCAATTTCAATCAGCGTGCGCCTTTCCGAAGCCTCGTTATCAAATGAAACGCGCGTGGGAAGGGTTTCGCCCGTATAAGCCTGATACAGCGGGCGCGAAACTTTCCGCCGGGCGATCAGCGCGTGCAGATCCACGTCGTCGTTCGTGAGAACTTTGTTGAGCAGCGTTTCAAATTCCTCCTGCTGCTCGCGATTGGCAAGCGCTCCGGATTTCGCATCAATCACAAAAAATTCGTCCAGAACAATGCCGTCATTGCGCGTGAACACCTGCGCGCTGAGGATGTTCAGTCCAATCGCGCTGAATGACCCGGCGATTTTGCTGAACAATCCGGCGCGGTCCCACGTGCAGACTTTCAGGGTGCTGTAGCCGCGGTCTCGTTCGTTGTGCCAATGAATAACCGGCGAAAGGGCCATATCTTCTTCTGAAATCTGCAGGTTCATGAACCGATGCGTGAGCACGAGGTCTTCAAAAATTTCCCGCGCGGAATGAATCTGAAAATAGCGCGGCGGCAGCGTCGCGAAATGCGCTTCCAGTTCCTCCTGCGCGAAACGGCCGCGGGTCATGCCGTAAACTTCTTCCATGAGCAACTCGCGCTGTTTTTCTTCCGCGCGCAAAAACTCCGTTCCCCCCACGAGCAGCGGCATGGTTTTGTTGTGCAACATCCACAGCAACGCATCTTTGAATCCATTCCAGAGTTTGTCACTCGTCGCTTGCGAATCGGCAAACGTGAGAATCGTCAATAACGACAAGGTTTCGGGGTTCTGAACCTGCGCGGCAAAATTGCGGATGACCAGTTTGTCGTCCAGATCGCGCCGCTGGGAAATACTCGCCATGGCCAGATGGTTTTCAATCACGACCCGCAAAGTGTGCGTGGCGGAGCCGTCGAGTTGCAGCCGTTTGGCCACGCGCATGGCCAACTGTGCGCCCACCTCCGAATGCTTGCCGTGGCCGTCCGCTTTGCCGACGTCGTGCAGGAGCAAGGCGAGATAAAGCAGGAATGGGCGTTCCAGTTTTTGAAACAGCGGTTCGTACGCGTTGTAAGGCGGCGTGGTTGCTCCCCAGATTTTATCGAGTTGCTCCAGGCAGACCAGCGTATGTTCGTCGGCGGTGTATTGATGGTAAAATTCATGTTGCACCAGACAGGTCAGCTTGCCGAACTCCGGAATGTATTTGCCGAGCAACCCGACTTCATGCATCGCGCGCAGAATCGGCGCGACGTTGCCACGCTGGTTCAGAATTGTGAGAAATGTTTCGCGCACGTGTTCGTCGTTCAGAAACTCCCGGTCCGCGAGCGAGAGTTGATTGCGAATCAATTGCGCGAGGTCCGGGTGCAGGCGCAGTCCGCGTTGTTGCGCATGAAGGAACACGCGCATGAGCCGCCGCGGTTGATCGCGAAACACGCGGTTCGACGTGGCGTGAATCTCGCCATTGATGAATTTAAAACCGTCCACCGGCTCGACGGCTTGTTTTCGTTTGCCGGGCATCAACGCTCTCAATGTCGAAAGCCCGGGAATGGTGCGGGTCGGTGGCGGCACGAGCGCCATACGTTGTTCGAGCGTGCGGGTAATGAGAAAAATATTTCTCGAATGCGTGTAAACGTCGCGCATGAAAGTTTCGATGCGTTCACTGGGCGAGCGTTCGCTGTAGCCGAGATTGTGCGCGATGGCCGGCTGAATGCTTTTCGCGAGCACATCGGTGGCGCGGTTGGTGTGATAGTGCATCTCGGTGCGGACGCGCAGCAGGAAATCATACGCCGCTTCCAGTTGCTTGCGCTCGGCTTGACTGACGAATTCCTGTTCCTCCAGGTCTTTCAACGACCGAGTGCGGTATTTGAAAAAAGTCATCCAGAGCAGGTTCTGGTAATCGCGCAATCCGCCACAGGCATTTTTTATGTTCGGCTCCTGCATTGACGCGGAGTTGCCGAACTTCGCGCGCCGCGCGGTCTGGTCATCAATGCGCAGTGCAATGTATTTGTCCACGTAGCCTTCCACGCATTTACTGACGAGCGTTTTTTGAAATTTCTTGAACAGCGCTTCCGAACCCGTAATCAGCCGCGCCTCAATCAACGAAGTTTTCGACTGCATGTCGCTGTTGGCCACCAAAACACAGTCCGCAATGCTGCGCACGGAATGACCGACTTTCAGGCCCACATCCCACAGCGGATAAAGAATCCCGTCAATCAGCTTGGCAAGGTGCGGAAGCGGACGCCGCCCACCGGCGACGACCTGGTGGCCGTCGTGGAGAAACATGAAATCAATGTCGCTGTGAGGATTCAGTTCGGCGCGGCCGTAACCGCCGATGGCCACGAGCGCGAGCGGAGGAAATTCTTTTTGCGCCTGCGCGGTGAGACTGTCTTTGGCCGCATTCCAGAGATAGCGCAACATCACATCGAGAATCGCCGCGCGCGCCTCGCAGACCTGCCGTCCGCCGCGTCCGCCGGCATGAAGCAGTTTGACGCGGTGGGTTTCGACTTTGAGAAATTCCTTGTAGCGCGCCAGTTCCTGCGCGGGCGAGCGATCCGGCGGCAAGGTCAACCGCTCCGCCGCGCTTGCTTCAATTTTTTCCAAAAAATCCTGCATTCGCGTTTTACTTTGGGTGCAAAGCCGCGTGAAGGCAAGTTCGGGCGTCAAATCGCCGAAGCTCCAAGTGTCGAACATCCAAACTCCAGAGAAGCACCAGGTTTCAAATTCGGTGCCCGATTGATTGATGTTTGGAATTTGAGATTTCTCTGGAGTTTGGATGTTCGACATTTGGAGCTTTTTTCTGAAACCTTGTCGCTCTTGAGGTGTTTGGTAGAGTGCCGAGGCACCTTGAGCCAATCAATGCCCGCCAATCTCGACCCCGATGCCGCCCTGATGCTGCGCGTGAAGCAGGGCGATACGGCTGCTTTCACCGAACTGGTCGAGAAATACAAACAACCGGTGATGAACGTCATCTACCGGACATTGCGCGATGCGACGGAAGCGGAGGACCTCGCGCAAAATGTCTTTGTGCAGGTTTACAAAGCCGCGCCGCGCTACAAAAACACCGCGAAGTTCACCACCTGGCTTTTTACCATTGCGCGCAATCTTTGCCTCAACGAAATTCGCCGCCGAACGCGTCATCCCGCCGAATCGCTTGACCTGCCGCATCCTGAGCAGGAAGACCAGCCATTGCGGCAGTTCGAGGATAAAAAAACCTTCGCGCCGACGGAAAGCCTGTTGCATGGCGAATTGGAGCAGAAAATTCAGGCCGCGCTATTGCAACTGCCGGAAAACCAGCGCACGGCCATCCTGCTTTGCCGGCAGGAAGAATTGAGCTACGAGGAAATCGCAGAGGTGCTTGATTGCTCGGTTTCCGCGACTAAATCGCTGATTCATCGCGGACGAGAAACGCTCAAGGAAAAGCTCAAGCCTTACCTCCGAAGCGGCGCCTGGGACGATACAAAATGAATGCAACTTTCCTCATGCCACAGTGTTTACCAAAAGGAACTGAATGAACGAGTCCGACTACAATCAATTGCGCGAGAAAAACTGGCGGCGCAAACTCACCGCCGTCGAACAAACGGAGTTGCGCGCCTGGCTCGCGGCGCATCCTGAGGCAAGCGCAGACTGGGAAGCAGAACTCAGCCTGACCGAGACAATCGTCAGATTGCCGGACGCCCCTGTTCCCACCAATTTCACTGCCCGTGTTTTGCAAGCCATCGAACAGGAAGCTTCGGTGGACGCGCGGCAGCGGGAACCAAAGAAAA
>JBEEGR010000214.1:0-3080 GCA_041166985.1 Verrucomicrobiota bacterium
CTTCACATTGTCCTGCCGGCGAAAGTGGGCGTCATCCTGGTGGTGATCTATTATGCGTTACTTTCTGATTGGTTTTATATTGCACCCAGCACGCACAACATTCTGTTGGAATTGCTGAGATGGTATCTGCCGATTTATTTCGCCTGCAACGTCATCGTCGGGCTTTGTTTTGTTTTGTGGCGGCGGTTTCCACCGGGTTTGTTCCAATGGCTGGTCTTCACGCTGGGATTGCTGGACGGCCTGTTCATGGCGGGATTGGCGTTTATCACGGATGGATTCGATAGCATTGCCTACTGGATTTTCCCCGGATTGATCGTGCTGAACGCCATCAGCATTCCACTGGCCGCGCCGCAACTCGTTTTGAATTTGTTGTTGAGCGTCTTTTATCTCGGCGCAGGAATTTTGAATATTCAATATCCGCCGCCGGAATTTTCCACCCTGCCCTCGCCCTCGCACACCGTTCGCCAACCGGCAAATGTTATTAACACCAACTTGACTGTGTCGTCGAATCGCCTGGCCCGCAGCAGCCGCGCGCCCGACCTGCCTTACATTAGCGGCCAACCGGAGGAGACTCCAATCGAACCGGAATTGCCGCGCATCATACTTTTATGGCTTCTGACCATTTGTTGTTACGGCGTGCAGGTGCTTGCGGAACGACAGCGGAGGGTGGTGGAGGAGAGCCGCGAATTTGCGGTGCGTGAGGGGCAGTTGCAATCCGCGGGACGCCTCGCCGCCGAGTTTGCGCATCAGATTAAAAATCCGCTCGCCATTATCAACAACACGGTTTTTTCCATGCAGCGGGCGTTGAAAGAAGGCCGCCATGATGTGTCAAAGCAACTCGACATCATTCGGGAAGAAGTCGAACGCTCGGACACCATCGTCACGCAAATCATGGGCTACGCGCAATTGAGCGAAGGGCGCGTGGAGAAATTGAGCCTGACGGAAGAACTCGACCGCGCGATTGATCAGGTGTTCCCGTCGGCCGCTGATTACGGCGTTAAGATAGAGCGTTCCTATGCGAGTTATTTTCCGCCGCTGTTGATGCAGCGCGGGCATTTGTCCGAGATTTTTGTGAACATCCTTCAAAATGCGCGTGATGCCTTGCAGGACAAAGGCATTATTCAGATCAAAGCCGTGTGCCGTCCGGATTACGCCATTGAAGTGAGTATCGGCGATAACGGACCGGGAATTGTGCCGGAAAAACGGGAAAGAATTTTTGAGGAATATTATTCGACCAAAGAAAAAGGCACCGGCCTGGGCCTGGCGATCGTGAAACATAACGCCGAACTTTACGGGGGAACAGTGCGCGTCGAATCGGAGCTTGGAAAGGGAGCGCGCTTCATTCTAACCTTCCCGGCGAAAACCGTGATTAGCCTGTCGAAATGAGTGTTCCGCTGCCACCCGTCCTCGTCGTGGATGACGAAAAGAACATGCGCCTGTCGCTCAAGACAGTGCTCAGTGACGAAGGCTATGCGGTTCAAACGGTCGAATCGGCGGAAGAAGGCCTCGCTTTGCTCGCGCACGAAGAAGTTTTCATGGTCATCACCGACGCGCGCCTGGGCGGCATGAGCGGTTACGAGTTTCTCTCGAAGGTCCACAATGTCTGGCCGGAAATTCCGCTGTTGATGATCACCGCCTACGCCACGCCCAAACTCGCGGTCGAAGCAATCAAAGCCGGCGCGATGGATTACCTGGCGAAACCTTTTGCGCCCGAGGAACTGCTGCATGCCGTCGCCCGCTGTGCCGAGCGCCACCGGTTGCTCCAGGAAAACGCCAGCCTGCGCGCGCGCGCCGGCGAGACGTATCAGCTCGAAGATATTGTCGGCGAATCCACGAAAATGCGCGAACTGCGCCAACTCATCCAGACCGTCGCGCCGACTGACGCGCGCGTTTTAATTCTCGGTGAAAGCGGCACCGGCAAGGAACTCGTGGCGGGCGCACTCCACAGTTTAAGCCGCCGCAAAAAAGCACATTACGTCCGCATTAATTGCGCTGCGATCCCCGAAACGTTGCTCGAAAGCGAATTGTTCGGACACGAAAAAGGCGCCTTTACCGGCGCGCTTAAACAAAAGCTCGGACGCGTCGAGGAAGCTGACGGCGGCACGATTTTTCTGGATGAAATCGCGGACATGAGCCGACCGCTTCAGGCGAAGCTGCTTCGTTTTCTGGAGGACGGCACGTTCACGCGGGTGGGCGGGACGCAGGAATTGCGCGTCAACGTCCGCCTGATCGCCGCTACCAACCGTGACATTGTTCAGGCGATTCGCACCGACCAGTTTCGCGAGGATTTGTTTCATCGGCTGAACGTGGTTCAATTTCGTTTGACCCCGCTGCGGGAGCGTGGCCAGGACGTTGCCTTGCTCGCCGAGCATTTTCTGAAACGCTTCAACGCCACGATGAACAAACCGGTAAAAAAATTCTCGCCGGGCGCGGCGCAAAAGCTGTCATCACACCACTGGCCGGGCAATGTGCGCGAATTGAGAAATGTTATCGAACGCGCCCTCATTCTCGAACAGACCACGGAAATTACTTCCGCAAGTTTGCCGGATTTTCACCTCGAAGCGCAGTTGCACAAGGCGGTTGAGCCAAAAATGACCGGCAATGAATCGCTTGACGAACTGCTCGCGAATTTTGAACGAGAGCTGATCACCGCGATTTTGGAACGCAATCATTTCAGCGTCGCCCGCACCGCCGAGCAATTGAAGTTGAGCCGTCATGCGCTGCATTACCGCATGAAACGTTTGAACATCAGCACCAACGGCGACGAGGAGGACAAGGCGGTTTCATCCGGAAAGGAGGAGCCGCTGTGAGTGGGATTATTTGTTTGGCAGACATCGAAGTGAACGATGTATTGCACGCCTGGTCGGCGTCGAATTCAGGAATGATGGAAGGCGTTACTATTTTCGGCGCGGTCTTGCTGGCTTCGCTACTGGCTTTCATTTGGGTGGCCTTCATTCGTAAACAAAAACGGAAACGCAAAAGGCATCATCGCGATTATGTGAAATCTCTTCCCCCTGCGGAAGTCAAAGCTGACGCGAAGCGGCGGAGGTCTTCCCGGTCCCGCCGTCATCACGCCAATA
>JBEEGR010000215.1:0-5998 GCA_041166985.1 Verrucomicrobiota bacterium
GTTCGCCGAACGAATACGCGTGATGAACCGGCATTTGGATTTGATGATTGAAGTCTTCGGCGAAGGACTCGGCTGCCGCATGTTCCGCAAAGTCGCGCCGTGGTATTCCAAACGCTTTGGTCCCGTCAGCGAATTCAACAAACACATCGTGCAGGTTTCCACCAAAGCGCAATTCCACGACGTGCTGGAAAATTATCTCCGCTGGCGTCAGCAATTTCTTGATGAAACTGGCGAACTGAAACAAAAATTCCAACCGCCACCGATGGTTGCGTCGTTTATGCAGGAACCCGCAGTCGCGCAACGTCAGCAGATTCCCGTGCCGAAGGGGCCGGTGGAGGTTTGGTAAATCCTTTTCCAAGTAGGGACTTGAAAATTAAGCTTGTTTGTTCTTTCTTGGTTAAAAATAACTCCATGAAAGCTCTACGGTTCGTTTATTGCGTTCAACGATTTCACGTCGTTGAATCATAGTTCGGCGGCATTCACCTCACACAAATCTATGAAACAGATTATTCGTTGGATTCTGATCTCCGTTGTGGCCTGTGCCATTTGTTCGTTGGTCACCTATCGAATCGCGTATCGGAAGGCGTATCTCAGCGGACAAGTCGACATGATTCATCAAAACTCCAAGGTCACGAGTTTAGTCACGCTTGGCGCATTACAGAAGCTTCGGGCTGGTGATATTCCGGGTGGCACTGGCTTGTTGGAGACGTTTTGCTTTGGCTCGGCAGAGAATTTTTATCACGATCCGACTTACAGTGACGGACAAGAACTTGCGCCAGGGTTGTTGCAGTATCGCGCGGCTTATAGGACCAATAGCGCAGAGTGGAGTGACATGGAACGGAAGCTGGAGGTCCAGTTGGCGAAGGTAAGATGACCACGCCGCCTCCTGAGAAACTGGCATCGCCAGTAATGAGATGGGAACGAGTTGGTAGTTGAGAGTGGTGGCAATGTTTTTAAGGCGGGCGAGCTTCTTGCGTTGCGGATTTTTTCTTAGCGACTTCTCTCCCGAAATTCCGGCATTCCTCAACCTAACGGGATGCCCGTTTGGATTGACTCAAAAGTAAATATTACCAATGAGCAGTCCAAAAGGTGGGGAAAACTCTTGCGCTGAGTACGTTTGTTGTTTAGGTTTCGCGGCGCTTTCGATTGGAAGCATTTCTTCGGCGCGGCTTTCCACTCAGCGTCTTTGTGGGCTGGTAGCTCAGTTGGTAGAGCAGTGCCCTTTTAAGGCATTGGTCCAGGGTTCGAGTCCCTGCCAGCCCACCACTTTTACTTCATTCTTACTTCCCTCCTTGAAAATTTCGCTGGCGACCTTCCACAATAAATTTTCATCCGCCTCAACCGCATTTCACCCGCAGGACATGACTGATAATTGATTCCTAAACGGGGAGCTTACCCTATGGGGAATTCAGAAGGGTGAAGTAGCTTTGAGACAAGGAATTAAAATTTTACGGTTATGAGAATAAAAACACTTTCGGCGCTCGCGGTCGCGGCTTTGCTCGCGGGTTGCAGCGACACGCAACAACACATGGGCGCCGCTTCCGATAATGATCAGAACGTGCTCACCGGCGGACCGATTACCGGCACGACGATTTTCGACCTGCCGCAAGGCGTCAAAGATGCGCTGCAAAAACGCGCGCCTCATTCTGAGATTGCCAACATCAACAAGATGAACCGTAACGGGCAGACGATTTACGAAATCTCTTTCACCCAACCTGGAACAAATTCAAAGATATATCTGACTCCAGAGGGCAGGGTGCTGAAAAAATCTGAAGTGCCAAAGAAATAGTTGCCAAGTGGACAACCACCGGTTGCCGATGAACCGTGCTGTCCTTTCCTTTATGAAATCGAACTGGTTTTTAACAATAATTGTGGCGGGCTTGCTCGCCGGTTGCTCGACCGATGATCCGCAGGTGACGTACAATAAGATGCTCACGTCGCCCGGCGAAAAATACGCTGGCCTGCCGCCCGCTGTGCAACACACCGTCCGCGCGCAAGTGGGCATGGCGGAAATTGCCGACATCCAAAAAAATACCGCTTCCGGCATGGTCGTTTACGAAGTTCGTTTTCGCGAAACCAACCTTTATCCGCCGCTTTACATTGATACGGACGGCAGCGTCCTGACTTCCAATCTCGAGGTTGCGGTCGGCGCCGGTGGCGACCCGATTGGCGCGGTGAGCGGGGGAGCCGCCAGTGGTGTGAAATTTGAGGATCTGCCCGCCAGCGTGATTAAAACAATCCAGGAAAAATCGCCCACGGCGGAAGTTTTATTCATCAATAAAACCACCGTCAGCGACACGACCCTTTACGAGGTGACCTTTAAAAACAGTTACGCGAATCCCAAAATGCTCATCGGCGAAGATGGAACGGTCGTGAAAAAAGGCAACACGCTGAAATGGGTTCCGCCGCGCCAGCCGTCTGTCGAGCCGCAGATAACCACGACAGTTCCCGCCGTGCCCGCGCCAGTTCCATATCCTGTGCCCGCCCCGGTCGTTACGCCCACACCTTCAGTTCCCGCAACTGAGCCGTCGCCAACCCAGCCCAATCCCGGTTCGCCTTAGGGCTGGCGGGACTTGGATGCAGGACGCGGCCAATTCTGAATTCGTTGTTCGGAAAAATTTCCGCCGCGCGTTTCATCGCGAAATCACCCACGCCGATGATCCATTCGGGGCGCAAAATATTCGCCGCTTCCCGCAGATGCGCATCACACGCCGCGAAGAGCGTGGCTCGCTCGGCGGGTGGGAGCTTGTCGGGCGTGCGATTGCTGCCACTCGTTTCCATGAAGGCCAGCGGGCAATAATTCACGACGAAATGTTCCGCGAAAAAGTTTTTTGGATCGCCAAAACGTTTGGCGAACAAATTCCACAAGCGCCTGCCGCTGACTTCTGAGCGTGCGCACTCAAAACCTGTGATGAGGCGTTTGGGATGTTCCCGCGCGGGTTTGCGAATGGGTTTATCAATGCCCAGCCAGTCGCGCACAGCGGCAATTTCTCCAAACGGCACGCCGGTTTGCGCCATGCCGAAGGGACCGGGATTCATGCCGAGAAACAAAACGCGCTTTTGCCCCTGGCCGTAACGCCGCAAATATTCTTCGTGCGCGGCCCACGCGTAGTCGAGCGGATTATAAACGTGGGAAACCGGCGGGGCGAAACTGAGTTTGCCAACGGCATCGCGAAGATGTTTGGCAGATTCAATCAGCGGTTTGCTCATGGAAAAAATTTCGGAGAGCGCTGCGAGTCTCTAAATGAAAAAGGGACTCGTGGAACTCGTCCCTCCGATTACATCAGCGTCTTGGCGGTACGGCACCCGGAGCGGGGCGATGCAACTGCCGCAGCGCTCGTTGCAACGATTCGATTTCGCGCTCGTCATCAATTTTCTGACGCTCGGCCAGTTCCAAAGTTTCCAAAACTTCTTCCATCTCATCGAGCGAATGTCTCAGCTCATCAATGACTTTATTCACCTGCTCGATTGCGGTGGCGAGGCTGGGAGTGATCGGCTCGTCGTCTCTTTCCCGCTCGGGACGCCGCGCGGGCCGGGATTCAACCTCGGGTTGTTGACGCCGTTCCGCTTCTTCAATAGCCGGCAGGGAAGATTCACTTCCCGCTTCTCGGAGCGGTTGGCCCGGTGGACGCGGCCCGCGGGGTTTGGAATGTCGGCGACCGCCGCGTCGCGAGCGGCGGGGTCCCCCCTTGAGCGGGGCGGGCACATTTTGAGATTGTTCAGGAGCAGTTGGCTGCCCTTCGTCTGGAACCATGCAATCAAGTTGCCCGGAGCGAAGTAATTTGCAAAGGAATTATTCGGGACGGTTGCCATACCTGCAAAGCCCGGCAGTTTTTTCCAGTGGACGCGAACTTTTTGGTGTTCCAGAGTGTCTATGCAATCATGACTCGAATTTTTCATAATATTTTTTGGCAACGGTTGATTCCCGCGGCGCTGGCGTTGCTGCCGTTGGTTTCCTTGAACGCGCAGACCAATACCAACTCTCTTCCCCTGAGCGGCTCCATCCCGCGCCGCCCCAGCATCATTCTCATCCTCGCGGACAATATCGGTTACGGCGATCTCGGTTGTTACGGCCAGACGAAAATAAAAACGCCGAACCTCGACAAACTCGCCAGCGAAGGCATTCGCTTCACCCATTTTTACGCCGCCAGTCCGGACGATGCTTCCGCGCGCGCGGCGTTGTTCACCGGCGTGGAACCACGAAACGCCCGCGCAGATTTGCCGCTCGGCACCAACGCGGTCGCTCTCGCGGCCTGGCTCAAACAACTGGGTTATCATACCGGCCTGGTCGGTGAATGGGGACTCGGCTACGTCGGACCGCTGATGCCCAATCAAAAAGGCTTTGACGAGTTCGCCGGATTTTTGAATGACGTCCATGCGCGGGATTATTTTTCCGACAAAATTTACCGACAGGACCCGAAGACGGGATTCGACGGCCTGGAATCGTTAATCGAGAATTCCGGTGGGCAGCATGGCCGTTATCTTCCTGGTTTTCTTGGCGCCATTGCGAATAATTTCCTGAAGATAAATCTGCCTGAGAAGTTCAATGGCTATCGCCCGTTTTTCCTTTGCCTCGCCTATCCGATTCCGCACCCGAGCGAAATACCCGGCGACGCGCCCTATTCGCAGGAGTCGTGGCCGGCGGCGGCGAAGAATCGCGCGGCGATGATTACGCGAATGGACGAAAACATCGGCGCAGTGCTGAAACAACTTTCGACGTTGAAAGCCGACACGAACACGATTGTCATTTTCACGAGCGTCAATGGCCCGCAAAATGAAGATGGGATTGACCCGAAACTTTTCAACAGCGCCGGCGGACTGCGCAGCGAGCAGGGGAGCGTGTATGAAGGCAATCTCCGTGTGCCGATGATCATCCGCTGGCCGGCGCGAATCAAACCCGGCCACGTTAGCGATTTTGTCTGGGGCGCGCAGGACTTGTTGCCCACGGCGGCGGAACTGGGCTATGGAAAACCGCCGGAACACATTGATGGCATTTCCGTCTTCCCGACTTTGATTGGGAAAAAACAAACGAACCGGCACGAAAGTTTTTATTGGGAATCGGTTGCGAATGAGGGGCAACAGGCGGTGCGCATGAACGATTGGAAACTGGTTCACAACACAACCAACAGCACTGAGCTTTACAACCTGAAAACAGATCCCGGCGAAAAGCAAAACGTCGCGGAGAAAAACCGCGATGTAGTGACGAAACTGGAAAAGGCGCTGGGCGGATTACCGCAGAAGTGAGCTGAGTCAACCCATCCCCACACCCATAGGCCGGAAACTTTTCCTCGGCCAGCCGCGCGCACGGTAGGGACATCCCGCCCGGGATGTCCCCGCCCGCGCATCAGCGGGCGGAATCGGATTGCGCGTTTTGCAACAGCGCATTCGGCAAGGTCGAGTGCAACGTAGTGGAATCACGCCTCACATTGCGTTCCTTCGGAACGCGGACGGCGCAGCGCGCCATCCCTACCTAAAAATTTTTCCAACCGACCACTTAATTCACCATCGCGCCAGGAGTTTTTCCACAGGCTCGCGACTTGTTTTGGCCACATGCTCATAAATCTCACCTTTTGCTCATCCAAGGGCCAAATAGCCAAAGCCAGCCAATATAAATAGCTGCTGGCGGCAACAGCACACACGTCAGGGCAAGTGACATCGAAAGTGCGTGTGCAAAATATGCTACAACAATCGCGGCGACTCCCAAAAGAAGAAGACCCAACGAAGTGAAATGAACCCAACGTGGAAATTGAGCTCCGCGACGCACCCAAGAAACCATACAAATTACCCACGCCACAAAAATTGCGACGTTCAATATAAGCCAAAGTATCTTGAATATACTCATAGCGTGTTTTCTAACGTCCAGAGCTCAGGCACGCGGGGCCAAATGACGTGAACCGCGAAGCGGAACTGGAACGGCCATCCCGCGTTGCCTGCAGCGATTTGTTAGCCGTCGTCATTTCTTCAATACACTTCTCACTCTCTGAACAATCTGCGTGGA
>JBEEGR010000216.1:0-2631 GCA_041166985.1 Verrucomicrobiota bacterium
CTGCGCTTCCCTGGCGCGATCCGGACTGGCCAATAATCCGGTAAAAATACTGCGCGCTTCCTCGATTTTATTTTGGCGCACCAGACAAACACCGAGATTTAATTTCGCGTCGCTGCCCACGAGCCGAGGGTCGAAACTGACCCATTGATCGTAACTCTGTTCCGCCCCCATCTGCACCAACCGCCGCAACAGCCGTTCCGAATCTTCCAATTGCCCTGAGTCTGCCGCCCGCCGCGCCAAAAGCCATACCAGCGGCGCGGACGAGAGAAACCAGCGACGTGTCACTGCCTCAAGCAATTCCGCCGTCAGCCCGGCAGGCAGGCGTTCCGCTGGCAGCATTAAAAAATATTCCAACAATTGGGCGACCACCGGCCCGGCTATTTCCGCCTCATTCAGCCGTGGGATCACCTGAGCCATTGCCTGGCAAAGAATTTCGTGGCCGCGCTTTTCCTCTCCCAGCACAAGCAACGTCCGCCCAAACTCGACGAGGTAATAAAGCTGGCCCGGATGGTCGCGCAGTTCCATTTCCAGCAAACGCGCGCCGCGTTGAAGTTTAGCCGGACGCAGTTCGCCCACATAACCGTAGTGACGCATCGTGATGGGTGATTGTAAAACCTGCTGGCCGGTTTTTTCCGCCACCTCCCACTCGCTTGGTTCAAAATGTGGATGGCAGCGCCCAATAAATTTTAAATCCTCCCGCCGCCGAAACAGCCGCAGTTGCCACATCGTCGTGAAATAATCCAACCGATTCGCGTCCTGCAAATCCTGCCGGCGCACGAAATAAGCCAACGCTTCCGTCCGGGCCATGCTCGATCTTAATTCGCTCAGGGACTCGGGCAACAACTCTTCATCCGCATCCAACCAAAAAATCCAGTCCCCGTGTGCTTGGCCAATGGCGAAATTCCGCGCCGCCGAAAAATCATCGCACCAGGGAAAATGAACCACCGTCGCGCCGAAGTCTTTTGCGATTTGGTCCGTGCGGTCGGTCGAACCCGTGTCCGCCACGATAATTTCACCCGCCACGTCCCGCACCGATTGCAATGCGCGAGGCAGTGAAGCCTCCTCGTTCCGGGTGATCAGGCAGACGCTTAACATCTCAGTCTCCAAAGAGATTTTTCAACACGTCCCTCGCCTTGGCCTCGCGCGAAACATCTTCCGGCTTCGCCACAAATTCCCGCTTGGAAAGCTCGAAGTATTCGCAGTAATTGGCCACGTCTTTGTCCGCGACCGGATCCGCGCGGCGATCCCGGCATTGATAGGCCGCGCGCAAATCGTAACTCGCGCAGTTCAAACAGACCTTGAGATCCGCCCCGCAAAGGCAGGTCTCCGAGCGTCCCGGCGAGCCGGATAACTTGTATTCCGCGCCGCACTTCCAGCAATGTTTCGTTTGCGCCATGAAACAGATTTTACGTTCTGGCGGACTATTTTCCAGCCCAGACTCTGTCAATGGTTTGATTTCCCACCGCGAGAAAACTTGGTTTTCAGATTTCGCTTCGACATAATTCTCCGCGAATGCAATTGGTTCGAGACATCTACGCTGCAAAACGCGCCGCTGGCAAGCCGGTGATTTCGTTTGAATTTTTCCCGCCCAAAACCGAGGAAGGCGACCGCAACCTGTTTGAAAAAACGATTCCGGCCCTAATGGAAGCCAAGCCAGATTTTTGCTCGGTCACTTACGGCGCGGGCGGCAGCACGCGCGAAAAAACGCTGATGATCGTGGACCGCATTCAGAAACAACATGGCCTGACCACCGTCGCTCATCTGACCTGCGTCTGTTCCACCCAGGAAGAAATCAAAGAATTGCTGAAACAGATTCGCGCGGTCGGAGTTAAAAATGTCCTCGCGTTGCGCGGCGATCCTCCCGGCGGCGGCGAATTCAAAATGACTCCCGGCGGATTTGAATTTTCCAATCAGCTCGTGAAATTCATCCGCGATCAGGATGGATTCTCTATCGGCGTCGCGGGTTTTCCGGAAGGCCATATCGCGTGCAAGGAAGGCAAGTACGTGGACTGGCAGCATCTGAAAATGAAAATTGAAGCGGGCGCTGATTATGTGCTCACGCAATTGTTTTTTGACAACGCCGACTTTTATGAGTTCCGCGATCATCTGACTAAAAAACTCGGCATTACCGTTCCGCTGGTGCCCGGCATTGTTCCCATTCTCAGTGCGACGCAGATCAAAAAATTTACCGCGATGTGCGGTGCGCGAATTCCCGCGCAACTTGCCGAGAGGCTCGACGCCATTGGCACTGATGACGCTGCCGCGACCGAGTTCGGCGTCGAATACGCCACGAAGCAATGCGACGATTTGTTGCGCAATGGCGCGCCTGGAATTCATTTTTACACGCTCAATAAAGCTCCCTCCACCGTGAAAGTGGTAAAAAATCTCGGTTGGCCTGAGCGGTTTCTTCTGAGTTGCGCCAGCCAAGTGTGCCATCGCCGATGAGTTTGCGTCACACCGGCGCAAAATTTTGAAAAGACTTTAAGCGGAACCTCCGCAAAAACGATTTTCTTTCCTCGTAAATAAAGCGTTTTAAATCCATTTCGCGGGTCTGGCACTTCCCTTGCGTAGAAGTTCCTACAATTTTATCGAAAGAATTTTTATGGCAAAAGTATTAGGCATTGATTTAGG
>JBEEGR010000217.1:0-5290 GCA_041166985.1 Verrucomicrobiota bacterium
GCAAAACTGTTTTGATGCAGAAGCTCGCCAACGCGATTCTGAAAAATAATCCCGAGGCCTATGTTTTCATTCTGCTCATTGACGAGCGTCCGGAAGAAGTCACAGACATGGAACGCAGTTGCAAACCTGCCGAAGTAATTTCTTCGACGTTCGATGAACCGCCGGAGCGCCACGTGCAGGTTGCCGAGATGGTGATCGAAAAAGCCAAACGCATGGTTGAGCACAAACGCGATGTCGTGATTCTACTGGATTCCATCACGCGTCTGGCGCGCGCTTACAACACGGTGCAGCCGCATTCAGGAAAAATTCTTTCCGGCGGTGTGGATGCGAACGCGTTGCACAAACCAAAACGCTTTTTTGGCGCGGCGCGCAATATTGAAGAAGGTGGTTCGCTCACGATCATTGCGACGGCGCTGGTGGATACCGGTTCGCGCATGGATGAAGTTATTTTCGAAGAATTCAAAGGCACCGGCAACATGGAAGTCCACCTCGACCGCGCACTGGTGGATCGCCGAATATTTCCTTCGATCTTTATTGAGCGTTCCGGCACGCGCAAAGAGGAATTGCTTTATCATCCGGACGAATACAACAAGGTCGTCATTCTGCGCCGCGCCCTTACGGGTGTGCCGCCGGTGGAAGCGATGGAACTGATGTTGAACAAGCTCAAGAAGACCGGAAGCAATATCGAGTTCCTCCTTGGCATGGCCGTGGGTTGATCACACAAAATACTGTTGAAAACATTTTCTCAGAATTATTGCACGCCAGTCCTGGCGTGCTTTTGCTTTCAAGTGAATGCTTTTTAACTATCATCGCTTCCTCATCACCATGAATTTTAACTCGCGAATCAAACTGGTTTCAACTTTATCGCTGGGATTGATCCTGGCTGGATGCGACCGCAGCGAAGTCAAAGTTCAACGCGTGCCGAAGGAATCTCAGGCTATTGTTCCCACGACAGAATCGGTCGCCGCGCCAGCCACTCCACCGATGAATCCTCATGCCGGGATGAACGCCGCGCAGCCGCAATTGAAATGGACTTTGCCCGATGGCTGGGAAGAAAAACCCGCGAGCCAGATGCGCGCCGCCAGTTTTACCGCCAAGGGCAGCGCCGGCCAAACGGCTGACGTTTCCGTGATTCCGCTGCCTGCGACGGGCCGGGAAGTGGATCTCGTCAATATGTGGCGACAACAAATGCATTTGCCGCAAACCACGGAAGCTGCGGCCGCCAAACAATCGGAGACCATCAGCATCGGGACTGATCCCGGCAAGCTGTTCGATATCGCGAGCGAAGAAAATGGCGCACAACCCCGCGCTCGGCTGCTGGTTGCGATGGTGACCCGTGGTGAGCTGAACTGGTTTTTTAAAATGGCGGGCGAAGATGCATTCGTGCGCGAGCAGAAGCCGGAGTTTGTTCAATTTTTGAAATCGGTGAGGTTTGAGGAACCAAAGGAGTTTACAGCCGCAGAACTGACGAGCATTTCCGCACCGACTGAACCGCCAAAAGAAAATTCCGATAAACCTGTTTCACGGACGGTTCCCGCCGGTTGGCAAGAAGGGCAGACGTCGCAATTCCTGCTCGCAAAATATATTATTCCTGGCGATGCGGGCGCGCAGGCGGACGTGAACATCAGCATGTTGGCAGGCGAAGGCGGCGGGTTGATGTCGAATGTGAATCGCTGGCGCGGACAACTGGGTCTGGCACCGATTACTTCAGAAGAAGATTGGTCGAAGGTGATGACGTCACTCGAAGTGCCGGGCGGCAAAGCGACGCTGGTGGATATGACCGGCACCGATGCGCGCAGCGGAAAAAAAGCGCGGCTCATCGGCGTGATCATGCCGCAGGCGGGGCAGACGTGGTTTTACAAAATGATGGGCGACGCAAAAATTGTGGAGCAGCAAAAAGAAACATTCCTGAAATTTGTGCAATCAGCCCCTTTTTCCAATGCTCCTTAAACGGCTGGTTAAATTTTTCACGTCGTTGCGCCTGACGGTGGTTTTGCTGGCATTTGGGATCATCCTCGTTTTTGTCGGCACGGTGGCGCAGGCCGACGAAGGGCTTTATCAGGCGCAGACGCGCTATTTCAAACATTGGCTGGTCGTGGGCGGCACAATGTTCGGTTATCGCGTGCCGCTGGTTCTTCCGGGCGGCTATCTGATCGGCGTAATGCTGCTCGTGAACCTCGTGGCGGCGCACATCCAGCGCTTTAAACTCACCAAAAAGAAAATCGGCATTCATGTCGCGCACGCGGGCATCATTCTCCTGCTCGTTGGCCAACTGACCACGGATATTTTCTCGCGTGAAACTCAGATCCGTTTTTCCGAAGGTGAAACGAAATCCTTTGCCGAAAGTCCGTCAAACTATGAATTGGCCGTTGTTACCAGCGCGGACGAGAACAGCAACGAAGAGATTATCATTCCCGGGACGTTGCTCGCGCAAGGGGGCGAAATTAAGAATGGCAATCTGCCATTCGCCATCCACGTGAAAAACTATTGGCACAACTCCGAACCAACCTTCCGCGCGCCCATGATGCAGAATGCTCCGCCGCTCACGACCAATGGCGTGGCCGCGAGTTTTGATTTTCGCCGGATCGCGGACACCAAAAAAATGGACGACAAAAATGTGCCGACGGCCGTGGTTGAGCTGGTCGCTTCTTCCGGTTCGCTGGGCACGTGGATTGTTTCTGGTTGGGCCGGCGACGAAATGATGATCGGCGCCTTGCACGATACTTATGCGCGGCAAATGGGCGGACAAATGGCGCAAAATATCATCCAGCGAATGATGCAGCCGCAGGTGGTGGAAGTGGGTGGAAAAAAATTCACGTTTACGTTTCGTCCCGAGCGCATTTACACGCCGTATTCGTTGACGCTTTTGAAAGCGACGCACTCGATTTACCCGGGCACGGACATTCCGAAAGATTTTCGGAGCCGCGTTCGCCTTGAAAATCGGAAGACCGGTGAAAACCGCGAAGTGGAGATTTTCATGAACAGCCCCCTGCGTTACGCCGGACTCACTTTTTATCAGTATCAAATGGATGCCGGCGACGTCGCGCGACAAGAGGGACGCGTGGCGTCATCCACGTTGCAGGTCGTGCGCAATCCCAGTTGGCTCACGCCGTATATCGGATGTATTCTGGTGGCGCTCGGTTTGGTGATTCAATTTATGACGCACCTCGTCGGATTTATCTCGAAAAGGAAAGCCAAATGAAAAAATGGCTCCCGTTGATTTTGACCGGCCTCATGGCCATGTGGTTTTTCGGCACGCTGCGCGCGCCGCAGGACAAAGATTTTGCTTACACTGAATTCGGCAAGCTGCCGGTGGTGTTCAACGGGCGTCTCAAGCCGATTGATTCACTTGCGCGGCATTCATTGCTGCAACTGCGCGAAAAGCAAACGCTCAACACCGAACCGTGGAAAGGGTGGAATGAAAAACCGAAAATCATTCCCGCCACCGAATGGCTGGCGACGCTGATGATGAATCCCGCCGCCGCGGATCAATGGCCGGTGTTCCGCGTGGACAATCCGGACCTGATCGCGATGCTCAAGTTGCCGGGAAAGGACAAAGCGCAGGAGCAGGACGGCAAACATTATTCGTGGAATCAGATTCAGCCGTCGTTGCAAAAACTCGACCAGGAAAGCCAGCGCATTTCCGCCATCGAATCGTCCCATCGTAATTCCTACGAACGCGCGGTCGTGAAAATGCGGGAACGGCTTGTGATTTATCTGCGCCAGAAAAATACATTGCAGCCGTCAGATGCGGACAACTGGGCGCAGGAACTGGCCGACTATGAGAAGTTGATTCCCGAGGGCATCGCCGCCGCGCAGGCGCAGCAGGCGGGACAAAAATTTGACGAAGCGACGTTGAATCATTTCGCCGGTTTTGCGCAACGATTTGATTCAATGACGCAATTTGAACCCCCGCTGTTGATTCCGCCCACCGAAGCCGGAGCCGGACGCGAAGAATGGCAGCGCACCGGTGAAGCGTTGCTAAACGCTCTGCGCGGCGGAAAAATCAATCCGGCCGTTCGCGCCTATGCCGGGATGGCCACCGCCTTCAAGACGGGCGATGTAAAAGAATTCAATCAGCAGGTCATCGCATATCGCGAAACGCTCGGTCAGAATTTTTCACGCGAACTGGCGAAGGCGCGTCACGAAGTTTTATTCAATCGCATGCAGCCCTTTTATGCGGCGATGGTGATGTATGTTCTCGCCGGTTTGCTGGCGGGCATGTTTTGGTTCAATCTTTCCGAACCGCTTCGGCGTTCGGCAGTGTGGCTCATCGGGCTGGCGTTTGTGATTCACACGACTGGCCTCATCTTCCGCATGGTGCTCGAAGGCCGTCCGCCGGTGACGAATCTTTATTCGTCGGCCATTTTCATTGGTTGGGGCGCGGTGGTGCTCGGCCTGGTGTTGGAACGGTTTTATCGCAACGGCATCGGCGCCGTCGTCGCTTCTGGAATCGGTTTCATCACGCTCATCATTGCGCACCATCTTTCGCTCGAAGGCGACACGATGGAAATGATGCGGGCGGTGCTCGATACCAATTTCTGGCTGGCCACGCACGTCGTCATCGTCACGCTGGGTTACGCGAGCACCTTCGTGGCGGGATTTCTCGCGATCATTTACATTGTGCGCGGCGTGTTCACGAAGACGCTTGATGAAGCTACCGGCAAATCTCTGGCGCGAATGGTTTATGGCATCGTTTGCTTTGCGACGCTGTTCAGTTTTGTGGGAACCGTGCTTGGCGGAATCTGGGCGGACCAATCGTGGGGAAGATTCTGGGGCTGGGACCCGAAAGAAAACGGCGCGCTCATCATCGTGTTGTGGAACGCGCTGATTCTGCATCTGCGCTGGGGCGGAATGATTCGCGAACGCGGTCTCATCAATTGCGCCATTGCCGGCAACATCGTGACGAGCTGGTCATGGTTCGGAGTGAACATGCTCGGCATCGGTTTGCATAGTTACGGTTTCATGGACGCGGCGTTCTGGTGGCTGCTGGGTTTTGTGACGAGCCAGCTTGCGTTGATTTCGCTGGGCTGCCTGCCGCTGACTTTTTGGAAGAGCTTTCAACGCCGTGCTTCGGCGGCTGCTTGAGTTTTCAACCTTTCGGTTTAATCTTTGACGGCTTGCCTACGTTTCCGTAGCGTTAAGCTCCTTTTTTTAAGGGTTATCATGTTTTTTAAGAAAATTTTCGGAACCAAAAACGACCGCGAACTGAAGAAGCTTCGTCCCCTCGTCGGGAAAATTAATTCCATCGAAGCGGAGTTGCAGAAAGTTTCGGACGAGGCGTTGCGCC
>JBEEGR010000218.1:0-3709 GCA_041166985.1 Verrucomicrobiota bacterium
CCAACGTCACGTTTCGCATTGTGAATTATGGCGGGACCAGCTCTTCGGGCACGTGGTACATTTACGATGTGGCGAGCAATTCGGCCCCCGACCTTGCGATACAGGGCGTGGTGATTCCATTGTCCGGTCCGCCAGCCATTGCCCCGTTGTTGTCCTCGGCCAATGTGACGGGCGATCAGTTTCAATTCACGCTGGCCGGAACCGCTGGCTCCAACTACGTGATTGAAATCTCGACCAATCTTTTAGACGGCTGGATTCCCGTTTATACCGGCGCCGCGCCAATCATCTTCACCGAGTCGGCCACGAACCTGCAAAAATTTTATCGCGGAAAAACTCTGCCGTAGGCATGCCGGGTATTGCGCAAGGAATGAAACCTTACGCGCTGTCTGATCGTCTTTAACGGTATGCTCAAGCCGTTGTCCGCTAACAAATGGGACTTTGCCAACGCGGCGCATCTCATCAATCGCGCGGGCTTCGGCGCTCCGCCGGCGGGCATTGAAAAGCTCGTCTCCCTCGGCCTCGAACAATCCGTGTCGCTTCTGTTGGATTACGAAAGGGTCAACGAGGCCACACCCGATCCCGACTGGGCGAAACCTGATCCCAAACATGCAGAACGAATCACCGCTATTCGCACCGCAAGTGAGGAGCAGAAGAAAATGTTGCAGAAAGAGGAGCAACAGTTGCAACGCGAGCGAATGATGCAACTGCGCGGCTGGTGGCTCGACCGCATGGCCAAAGGCACGCGGCCATTGCAGGAGAAAATGACTTTGTTCTGGCACGGCCACTTCGCCACGAGCGTCGAAAAGGTTCGTGACGCGTATCTGATGTGGCGGCAGAACGAACTCTTTCGCCGTCTGGCCACCGGCAATTGGCTACAGATGCTCATCGAGGTGGCCAAAGATCCCGCGATGCTCATCTGGCTCGACCAGGCGCAAAGCCGCAAGGAACATCCCAATGAAAATTTCGCCCGCGAAGTCATGGAATTGTTCGCGCTCGGTGAAGGGCATTACACGGAAA
This sequence comes from Verrucomicrobiota bacterium, assembly GCA_041166985.1. Taxonomy (GTDB): domain Bacteria; phylum Verrucomicrobiota; class Verrucomicrobiia; order Limisphaerales; family DASXHY01; genus DASXHY01. Next base: position 1,018 of record JBEEGR010000218.1, read on the forward strand.
AAGACATCACTGAAGCGGCGCGCGCGTTGACCGGCTGGTCGTTTGAACGCGACACGCAGAAATTTATCGAGCGGCCCCGGACGCACGATGAGGGAATCAAAACTGTGCTTGGCCGCACGGGAAATCTTTCCGGCGAAGATGTGCTTGGACAAATTGTCGCCCAGCCGCAGGCGTCGGTTTTTATTACGGCGAAGCTCTGGAATTATTTTGCCGGTGATCTGCCGTCGCGGGAATTGAATGCCGCGCTCGCCAATGAATTCCGGCGTTCCGGGAATAATTTCAAACCGCTCTTGCGCACGATTTTTCTCAGCGAAGAATTTTATAATCCCGCCGTCATTCGCCATCAGGTTAAAAGCCCCGTGCAATGGCTCGTCAGCACCGTGCGCGTGCTGGAGTGCGAATTGCCGCCGCCGCTCGCCAGCGCGAATCTTCTGCGCACGCTTGGCCAGGATCTGTTCGCGCCGCCGAATGTCAAAGGCTGGGATGGTGGTCTGGCGTGGATCAATACGAATACATTGCTCGCCCGTTACAACGAAGCCGCCGCGCTGGTGCAGGGTGACATGGCGTTGATGGCCAGCATGGCGAGCGGTCCGAACAAAAATCCAAACCAGACCAAACAGATTCAGCGACGCATGCGCAATTTCCGCATGGGCGGCGTGAACGTGGAGAAAATTTTGACCGACGCCGACCGCGCCAGCACGGATGCGCTCATCGCTGCGCTGGAAAAACGGCTGTTGCAGGCGAAGTTAAAGGGGAAACAGGAATCAGCCGTGCGCGATTATCTCGCGGAGAAAAAAACCTGGGACGAAAGTGATATTCGCGGCGCGATTCGCCTGGTGATGAGTACGCCGGAGTATCAGCTAACATGACACAGGAGCGCCGGCCTCCGGGCACGGCGCGAACAATAGACTTAATCATAACACGCCGTGCCGGGAGGCTGGCGTTCCAATAAATGAAAAAAGAAATCACTCTCCAAACCCGGCGCGAGTTTTTGCGCGGCACCGTTCTCACCAGCGCGCTGGCCTGGACGGTGCCCACGTTTCTCGCGAACACTTTTTCCGCGCTGCAAGCGGATGCCGCCGATCGCGCCACGCAAATCGCGACCGGCAAGGACTCAACCATTCTCGTCATTCTGCAAATGGCGGGCGGCAATGACGGTCTCAATACCGTCATTCCGCACAGCAATGATTTTTATTTCAAAGCGCGCCCGCGCATTGCGATTCAGGCCAAGGACGTTTTGAAACTGAATGATGCGGTCGGATTGAATCCGAGTCTGACTGCATTCAAGGAACTTTATGACGCGGGACAACTCTCGGTAATTCAGGGTGTCGGTTATCCGAATCCGAATCGCTCGCATTTTCGTTCCACTGAAATCTGGCAGACGGCGAGCGACTCGGAAAAATTTGAAAAATACGGCTGGGTCGGACGTTATTTTGACAATGCCTGTTCGGGTTGCGATCCGACCGTCGCGGTGAACATCGGCCGGCAGATGCCGCAGGCGTTCTCGGCAAAAACTTCCAAAGGTGTCAGCGTGGACAATCCGCAGAATTATCGGTTCATTGGTTCGGACGAGAACGCGAACAAGATGGAAGCGTCGTTTCGCGAGTTGAACGAACGGGAAGACGTGGAGAATTCGGGCGGCTCGATTGCCGCGATCAACGGTCCCGCCGCGCGCACCAAAGGTTCGCCGCTTGATTTCCTGGAACGCACCGCGCTCGATGCGCAGGTCAGTTCCGACCAGATTCGCGCCATCAGCAGCCGCATTGAAAACAAAGCCACATATCCCGGTTCGCAACTCGGCAATTCACTCAAGCTCGTGGCGAAACTGATTGGCGGTGGATTGCCCACGCGCATTTTCTACGTCTCACAGGGCGGTTACGACACGCACACCAATCAGGCCGGCGCACACGGGCGATTGCTCAAAGACATGGGCGACTCGGTGAAATCATTTTGCGATGACCTGAAAGCGCAGGGGAATATGGAGCGCGTGCTGGTGATGACGTTCAGCGAATTTGGCCGTCGTGTTTCCGACAATGCCAATGGCGGAACCGATCACGGTGCCGCCGCGCCGATGTTTGTGATCGGCAACAAAGTCAAAGCCGGTTTGCTCGGAACGTATCCGAGTCTCGCGCCAAATGATTTATATCAGGGCGACATCAAATACACGACCGACTTCCGTTCCATTTATGCCGGTGTGCTGGAGCAGTGGTTGAAAACAAAGAGCGAGCCGATTCTGGGGAAAAAATTCCAGCCGCTGCAATTGGTTTAACAGAAGCAAACGAAGGTAACATTCCGTCCGCCGTTGAGCGGACGGTAACCCCTTTACAATGCCATTGTTGCCGTTCTATTTCAGATTTGATAGATGTGGCTGAGAGCAATGACTACGTTCTCTGTCGCTAGAAGTTCATCACCGAATTTAGCCATTATCTGAATCAAGGCATCATTGTAAGTCCAGAAGTCTGCTATTCCGGCACTGCCCGAAAGAGAAAGGGCATATGCGCAGAACAGAGCTACGACCAATTGATCAACCAAGAGGGGCGCATCGTACACTTTGTAATAGGATAACAGCTCTCGGCTCATGTGAACGGCTAAATTCCAATCGCCGGGTGTTTGCCCGCTCAACAAAAGACGCACATCATCGGAAGGCACACCATTGACATCATCACCGCCGTCCAAAAGGATTTGAACCATT
>JBEEGR010000219.1:0-3861 GCA_041166985.1 Verrucomicrobiota bacterium
TTTATCTCGCGAAACGATTGGCGCGACCGAATCTCAAAATCACGCGCATCGCGCACGGCTTGCCTGCCGGGAGCGGATTGGAATTCGCCGATGAACTCACGTTGAGCCGCGCGCTTGAAGGGCGAAGGGAAATGATTTGAGGAAAACAAGAAAATCACGCGACCTGAATCACGGAACACGGAATACGAGACTCGTGACTTTGTATTCCGTGTTTCGTGTTCCGTGAACTCACCATTATGATTCGTCCCTTAGTTGTTGTTTTTGATTTGGGCAAAGTTCTATTGGACTTTGATTACTCGATTGCTTCACAGCGGATTTCTTCGCGCTGCCAATCGGTTTTCGATCCACCGCATTTCTTTCGCGAACACGCGGCATTGCTCGTCGATTATGAAACCGGACGCCTGACAACCGAGAATTTCTTCGGCCAACTCTGCGCCTTCAGCGGGTTTTCCGGGACTGCGGACGAGTTCGGAACGTTCTTTGCCGAAATCTTTACGCCGATTCAGCCGATGATTGAACTGCACGCGCAGCTTCAACAAAAAGGCTGGCCCACATTCATTTTTTCCAACACGAATGAGTTTCAGATCGCGCACATCCGGCAGCGTTATCCGTTCTTCGCAAATTTTGACGGCTACATCCTCTCCTTTGAACACGGCTCGATGAAACCGGACGCGAAACTCTATGAAGTTGTAGAGCGCGAAACGAAACGGAGCGGCAGCGAGATTCTTTATATTGATGATCGGCCAGAGAATATTGAAGCTGGCGCGGCTCGCGGTTGGCAGGCGGTGTTGCACGAATCTCCCGAGCAGACGATTTCGATCCTGAAAAAACTTGGCATGCTTTGAAATGGAACGCCGAGCACCTGCTCGGCGAATTGGACAAACTCATCATCTGGTCGAGCGGGTGCTCGGCGTTCCGAAATATTCATCGTCACATGTCACCAAATCAAAATCCCGGATTTTCCAATCTGTAATTATTGCGGTGTTTTATCTTCGGACTCGCTGCGGTGTAATTTCAATAATGTTTCCAGCGAGTAATCCGCTTCCATTGAAAACAGCCGGTCAGCAATGTCATTCAAAGCCGCGCGCGTCGTTTCAAACCGGTCGGCGAGCGTATTGAAAATCGGAGCGAGTTCGTAGCGTTGCGCGAGTTTATGATCGCTGGCCGCGCGAAACTGCGCGCGACCGAGAGCGTCGTAGTATTTCACATCGGGAAAACCGCGGGCTTCGGCGCGAAAACGAATTCGATCCGGGAACACGCCGGACAGAAACAGTGAATAATTCCCGATATGCGCGCGGATGTAAAAACTGGTTCGTTCATCGGCTTTTTGCAACGCGGTCAGCATTTCAAAAAAATAATCCAAAGGATTGGATTGGCCGGGAACAACACACCGGGCTTGCTCAGCCCGCGCAAATTCAGCCAGCACTTCCGCGACATAATCCGCCACCGCCCGGTCTTCAATGCCAGAGCGCCGAAAAACATTTCGCACGAGAATGTAAAAATAGAAGTGACTGGAGACCTGCAGACATCCGCGCCGTTCGAGCAGCGCGTGAAAGAGCGCTTCGTCATCCAGGATCAAATCGCGCGTTTCTTCATCGGAAAGAAGCTTGATCAGACAGTCCGCCGTGCCAACTTTTTGTCCGAGGATGGAGAGGATGAAGTCCATGTCCTGAGCGGCGAACTGGACCCGGCAGTTAGGTTGAATCATTTTCATCGGCTAAACGACACCAACGATTTCACTCACCCTTCGCAAACCTACTTCAACATAAAGCAGGAACGGTTCCAAGCCTATTCGCGACTTACCCCAGCGTCACCGGGTGTTTCAACGGATGCGCTAATTTCGTTTTGAATCGCCCGCCTGCTGAATAGACTTTGTCCATGACCACACGAATTCCCGTTCGCTCCCGTCGCCAGGCGATGGACTGGAGCCTTGCGCTGGTGAGCCAGGGAATCGAAAGCACGATTGATTTTTCAGAAGAGGGGGGCTGGGGTTTAATTGTTTCCGAGCCGGAATACGAACATGCCGTCCGCACGATTGAACAATATCACCGCGAAAACCGGCATTGGCCGTGGCAAAGAAAAATTTCTTCGCAAGGCATTTTGTTCGACTGGAGCAGTCTCGCGTGGGTTTTTCTTATCGCGCTGTTTTTCTGGTTGAGCGGAGAATATCCGCAGATGCGCGACGCGGGAATCATGGATGGCGCGGCGGTTTCTCGCGGTGAATGGTGGCGTTTGTTCACAGCTATTTTTCTGCACGCGGACATCGGGCATTTCGCTGCCAATGCGACTATCGGACTTGTGTTGCTGGGGTTGACGATGGGCCACTACGGAACTGGCGTGGGAATTTTGGCCGCGTACCTCGCCGGAGCTGGCGGCAATGTAACCACCTGGCTTGTTTTCGAAAATCATCATAGTTTGGGCGCATCTGGCATGGTGATGGGCTGCGTCGGGTTGCTCGCGGCGCAATCCGTTTCCTTTTCGCGTCATCCACAAGCCTGGAAATACGCAGTCGGTGGACTGATTGGCGGCACGATGCTTTTTATTCTGATGGGGTTGTCACCGGGAACGGACGTGCTGGCGCACTTAGGCGGATTTGCGAGCGGAGTTTTGCTGGGAATTCTTTTGACCCTGGCCACGCGGCTTCTCCAGAACAATGCCGCCAATGTTAGCGCGGGCCTGCTGTTTTGCGGATCGGTAATTCTGACCTGGTGGCTGGCGTTAAGCGGAGGAAAATAATCAAATGGTCGGGACGGCGAGATTTGAACTCGCGACCTCTTGCACCCCAAGCAAGCGCGCTAGCCAGGCTACGCTACGCCCCGAACCATTTTGCCGGATTGCTCCAGCGAGCTCATACTATGCCGCTCGAAATCCACGGAAACAACTTTAAAATCCAATCAACTGTCTCATCGGCGGAGACATCGGGCTTCAACCCCAGTTCACCGGTCGCGGATTTTCGGGCTATGCTTCCAGCGGTGTGCCATGGCCGCAGCGTTTTTAAATCCAGACAATATCCAAACCCACGAGACGAGCGAAATCGTCATCCGGGTCATCGTCGTGATTTCCATGGCGGTAGTCGCGCACTTTCTCGTCTGGCTGGTCCGTTTCATCAGCGAATGGATCGCCCTCAAAAGCGCGGCGAAGAAAACTCCGGTCGGTTTCGTCACCCAACAACCGAAGTTCATCACACTGACCGGCCTTCTTTCCAGCGCGCTGACGTTCATCATTTACTCCGTGGCGCTTGGGCTTATGCTTTGGTGGGCCTTTGGCGTAAATCCGAAAACATTTCTCACCACGTATCTGGCGACGGCTTCGGTCATCGGGCTGGCGGTCGGTTTTGGTTCGCAAGGACTGGTGCAGGATGTGGTGACGGGATTAACGCTGATTTTCTCCGACACGCTCGACGTGGGTGATTTGATTGAAGTGTCCGGCCAGATCGGACGTGTGGAAAAAGTGGGCCTGCGGTTCACGCAAGTGACCAACCTGTTCAATCAGCAGGTCTTCATGCCGAATCGAACGATTGCCAACATCGCCCGTTTCCCGCGCGGCGGCATTTACGCGTATGCCGATGTCCAGATTCCTCCCAACGCTGACCGCACCCGCGCAGCGGCCACCGTGGATCGAATCGCCAAAGCGATGTGGATGCAGTTCAACGCTATCATTCTGGCGGAACCTGAATTATCCGAGATCGAAACCGTGCATGCGGAAAGTTGGAATTATTTGCGCGTGCAATTCAAAATCTGGCCCGGTCAGGGAGGGCTGATTGAAACGACGTTTCGTTCGCGGATTGCGAACGAAATGAAAGCGCTCGACCCCAATTACGCGGATTGGATGGTTACGGTGATTTACCGCGCCACCGCGAAA
>JBEEGR010000220.1:0-7979 GCA_041166985.1 Verrucomicrobiota bacterium
ATCCGCTGTTTACCGACGAACTCCAATTCATCGTCGGCGCGATGCATCCATGGGCCAAAGCGCGCGGCGTCGAGCGCGCGGAAATTCCAAAACAAAATTACATTCTCTACAACAAACGCAGCATCACGTTCCGGATTGCGGAGGAATATTTTCGCAAAGAAGATATGGTGCTGAACACAGTCATCGAACTCGGCAGCATGGAAGCGATCAAGGAACTTGTGAAGCTCGGCCTCGGCGTGAGCATTCTCGCGCCGTGGATTGCGCGCAAAGAAATCGAGGAAGGCTCGCTGGTCGCATTGCCGCTGGGCCGCCGCAAACTGCATCGCCGTTGGGGCATCCTGCACTGGCGCGGCAAACGGCTGAACCTCGCGGAAGAAACATTTATCGGCTTGTGCGAAGCGGCGTGCGCGCCATTAGGGAAGGGTTAATTCAGACCGCCGTCCAACCAAAACAGGCGATCATTTTTTCGATGACCTTGCGGCGGCGCAGTGGAGTGACCGTGCCGCGCGGCTCGCTCAATTCTTTTTTGTCCACATCGTACAGCAGATCGCATTTACAAAGTGTTGGCCAGTCGAGGCCGTCGGCTTCGTCTAGGATAACCTCATTCACTTCTGGCTGACGCTTGGCGCGCTGGGAGGAACACAATAGGACATTCACGATCGGCTTGTTCGCAACCCGCGCGGAATGAGAAATGATCACCGCCGGATGTTTTCCTTCTGGAAAAGTCCACGTAACGATGTCCCATTGCTTCATTCGTCAAAGGAAGGTTTGCGCCGGCGCGAAACTTTGGCCGCCACGCTTTCGTCTTTGTCCGTCCGCTTGCGGTAAGCGCGGTTCAAAGCCGTTTCGGAAATTGGTTTCACTGACAAATAGCTGAATTCTTTTTCTTCCAGCAACCGCAACCCGGCACGCACCACCTCGCTGCGATTATTGAACCGCCCGGTGCGAATCAGCCGCGCAATCACATCTTCCGAATAGTCTGTTAAAGCGTGTCCCATGGTTTTTAAATTACAATAGATGGAATCTATTGGCAATTCCGTTTTCATAACCAACTCAATAACCATATTTTCTAACTACTGGTTGACTTGAAGGAAAGTGTGAAATACAAACCCGGGCATGAGCGACTTCATTTGGAATATGCAACAGGAGGGACGGATCTCTGAAGCCAAGACGGATGCGGCTCAAGCCAAAGATGAAGTCAGCCGCCACAAGGAACGTATTCAAGAGTTGGAGTTTTCTCTTCAGCGCATGTCGCTAGCTTCTCAGGCGCTTTGGGAACTCTTGCGCTCCCGAATCGGAATCGCGAAGATGAGTTGCTAGCGAAGATCAATGAAATCGATCTCCGAGACGGAGTAAAGGATGGCCGCGTGACAACCCGGCTCACTACGTGTCCGTCGTGCGGCAGGACTTTAAACTCTAAAAATTCTCGTTGCGTTTACTGCGGTGCAATCGTCGTAAAATCTCAAGCATTCCAATAGCAAGCTAGAGAATCAGCCTTTAATGCGCCTCCAGCCAGTTTTCTCCCGTGCCGACTTCCACTTCAATCGGCACGTCGAGTTGAATCGCGGATTTCATTTTTTCTTCGATGAGCGGTAAAACCTCTTTCTCTTCCGGTTTAAAAAGGTCGAACACGAGTTCGTCGTGAACCTGAAGCAGCATTCGCGTTTTCAGTTTTCGCCGCGCGAGTTCGCGTTGGATATTGATCATCGCGATTTTAATCATGTCCGCCGCCGTGCCTTGGATCGGCGCGTTGATGGCGTTGCGTTCCGCGCCAGCGCGCACGGTTCCATTGGAAGAATTCACGTCGCGCAAATAGCGCCGCCGGCCGGTCACGGTTTCCACGTAGCCATTTTTCCGTGCGAACTCAACGGTGTCGTCCATGAATTTGCGGATGCCGGAAAATTGTTTGAAATAATTATCAATGATCTCCGCGCCTTCCTTGCGCGGGATGCGCAACCGTTGCGCGAGACCAAACGCGGAAATGCCGTAAGCGATGCCGTAGTTCACCATCTTCGCCTTGCTGCGCATCTCGGAAGTCACTTCCGCGTGCGAAACGCCATAAACTTTTGCCGCCGTCGCCGTGTGAACATCCGCACCGGTGCGAAACGCTTCGAGCAAACCCGCTTCGCGACTCAGCGCGGCGATGATCCGCAATTCAATCTGCGAATAATCCGCCGAGAGCAGCAGATAATTTTTATCACGCGGCACAAATGCCTTGCGGATTTCCTGGCCGCGCTCACTGCGAATCGGAATATTTTGCAGATTCGGATTCTGCGAGTTTAGCCGGCCAGTCGAAGTCGCAACCTGATTGTAAGTCGTGTGAATGCGGTTTGTCTTCGGCCAGATGGCAACGGGCAACGCATCGGCGTAAGTGGATTTTAATTTCGCCGCCGTGCGATATTCGAGCAACTGCCGCACGATTTCATGGTCGGGCGCCAGCGTGAGCAACGTCTGTTCGTCGGTCGCATATTGTCCGGTCTTGGTTTTCTTCGGCGCTTCGCAGATTTTCAGAACATCGAACAAAATTTCGCCAAGTTGACGCGGTGAATTCAGATTGAACTCGCGATTTGCCGCCTTGCAGATGGAAATCTGCAATTCATCCATCTCTTTTGAAAGCTGCGCAGCGAACTCAGCAAGTGCCGTCGAATCTACTTTGATGCCCTCGTGTTCCATCTCGACAAGCACGGAACTCAGCGGCGCTTCGATTTCGTAAAAGACCCGCTCCTGTCCGCGCTGTTTCAGCAATGGTTCGAGCGCGGCGCGCAGTTGTAACGCGACATCGGCGCTCTCCATCGCGCGCCCGGCGATTTTTTCCGATGCGATGTCGCCGAGACTGAGTTGTTCTTCTTTCGCGCCGTCCTCGGTTTTGCTGAGGAAGTAGCCGAGATAGGCTTCCGAGAGATAATCCAACGTGTGCCGCATGTCCGGCTCAATGAGGCTATGCGCCACCATCGAATCAAAAATTTTGCCGCGTAGAGAAATGCTCTGCCACTTCAGCACGCTGGCGTCGAACTTTAGATTGTGTCCGACTTTTTCGATGGCTTCATTTTCAAACAGAGCGCGGAATTCTTCGAGAACTTCCATGGCGCGCTGCGCGTTGTCTGGCAATGGCACAAACACGCCGGTGTGTGGCTTCAAGGAAAAAGCAAGCCCGGCAAGTCGCGCCGCTTTCGAATCGTCTCCAGTTGTTTCCGCTTTAAAAAAAAACGACGGCAAGGCTTGCAACGTTTTAATGAGCTTCGCTCGCTCGGCCACTGATGAAATAATGCGATACTCGTGCGGAACGTCGGCGAGAGATTTTAGATTTGCGGAGGGAGCGAGCGCTATCCCCTCACCCCGGCCCTCTCCCTCGGGCAGAGGGTGAACTGTTTCCGACTTTGGACTTGTTCGACCATCGCCGGATTTTTCCGAGCGCGGCGAATCTGTTCCCCCTTTCCCGGGGGGGAGGGCCGGGGTGAGGGCGATCTCGCTGGGCTGAAATCCCCTGCCCGCTTTGAAGTCATCTCCGAACAAACGTTTGCCGATGGAATTGAATTCAAACTCGACGAACATTCCCTTCAGTTTTTCTTCATCCGGCGGATGCAACTTGAGTTCTTCCAGATCACACGGGCATGGCGCGTCGCAAATGATGGTGACGAGTTGTTTCGAGAGCAACGCGATGTCTCGATTGGTTTCGAGCGACTCTTTGAGTTTTCCTTTTAAGTTGGCTGTGTTCGCCAAAAGATTTTCCACGCTGTCGAATTCGCTGATCAATTTGATCGCCGTTTTCTCGCCGATGCCAGGCACGCCGGGAATGTTGTCGGACGAATCGCCCATGAGCGCGAGCACGTCCACGACCTGTTCGGTGCGTTGGATGCCCCAGCGTTTGCAGATTTCCGGAATGCCAAGAATTTCAATGCCGTCGCCCTGACGCGAGGGTTTGTAAAGAAAGGTGTTCGCGTCCACCAGTTGCCCGAAATCTTTGTCGGGCGTGACCATGTAGGTTTGAAAGCCTTCCTTTTCCGCGCGGCGGGCGAGCGTGCCGATGAGATCGTCCGCTTCATAGCCATCGCATTCGAGCAACGGAATGCGAAATGCCTCGAGCATCCGGCGCACATGCGGCAACGCGGCGGAAAGATCTTCCGGCATCTCCTGGCGCGTGGCTTTGTATTCGGGATACGCAATGTGACGGGGCGTGGGCGCGGAGGTGTCGAGCGCGACGGCGAGATGTGTGGGTTGTTGTTTGGCGAGGATGTCGAGCAATGTTTGCGTAAAACCGTATAGCGCGGAAGTGTTCACGCCTTTGGAATTAAAAATCGGCCGCGCAATCAACGCGAAATGCGCGCGATAAACCAACGCCATGCCGTCGAGCAGAAAAAGCCGTTTCGCCATGCGGCAAAGTTAAACCAAACCCGGCGCAAATGGCGCGAAGAATTTTTCAGGACAAAGAGAACTGGCTGCGGCTCGTCTGTGACACAGCCGCGGTCCGTACAAGAAAAAGGGACGCATTTTATTGCGTCCCGGTTAGGAGCAGAATGAGATGCCGAAACAGCATCCCCTCCCGTTGTCCGGTTTTACTTCTGAAGATCCTGAATCAAAGTTCCGTCGTCGGCGACTTTGATGCTGGGATTTTTCCCAGTGTCTCTGAACGACACTTCGTAATAGACACGTCCATTGTCTTCATGGCGCGAAATGTCGGCGATTTCAGCGTTGGGCGCGCGGGCCTGAATGGTTTTCTGCGCGGCTTCAGGCAGCGAACTCAGTTTGGTGCCCACCGCACCGGTCGGGGTGAGCAGTTTTTCGATGGCACCGGCGGGTTTGCTGGTCATCTCACTGCTGATCATGCGGCCATCGGCGGCCACAACCATTTTGGGATTGCGTCCGTTTTCGCGAAATTCGATTTCGTAAACTTTGACGCCATCCTGAGTTTTATCGGAAATGCTGGCGATCTCGGCATTGGGCGCCTGAGCTCGCACGGTTTTTTGCACTTCCTGAGGCAACGCATTGAATTTTTCCGAGGCGCTTTCAATGCTCCGATTGCATCCCACGAGCAGGCTCGCGGCCGCAATAATAGGTATTAAGTATGTTTTCATAGGCTTTGTTCTTATCCTTAACTTACTCCCTATGCCCCATCGCTAAAGTGGGACTAATCCCACTGGGAACTGGGGTATTCGTATGAAAACAGAAAGCCTGAAGAACCTGCGTAAATCACCGCGAACTAAACTGACGACGGTTTCCGTTTGATTGACCGGAGCGACCGTGGGTTCCGTGGCGCGACCCGCCACCTTGCGGAGGTCGGGAATGTGAAGACGGTCGTTGCTGATGACGTTGCGGAGTGGCTTCGGGTTGTTGTGGACCGGGAACGGAATAATTAAACCCTTCGGCTTTTTTCCGCACGATGCCGCGTCCGATAAACCGCTCCAGCGCCCGCAACTCACTTTGATCCTCATGCGTGACAAAGCTGATGGCGTCACCCACAGCGTGCGCACGACCGGTGCGACCGATTCGATGCACGTAATCTTCAGCGTGCATCGGAAAATCGTAGTTCACCACGTGCGAGATGCCGTCCACGTCAATTCCGCGAGCCGCAATGTCCGTGGCCACCAGCACGCGCACCGCGCCGGATTTGAAATCTTTCAACGCCCGCAACCGCTGATTCTGCGAACGGTTCGAATGCAATGTCGCGGTCTTGATTCCCTGTTGTTCGAGATTGCGCGCGATGCGATCCGCGCCGTGTTTCATGCGCGAAAAAACCAGCACCATATTCATTCCGGGATCGCGCAACAAATGCACGAGCAAGGCGGGCTTCAGGTGCTTCGGCACTTCATAGACGAGTTGCGTCACGGTTTCCGCTGGATTCGAACGGCGGCCAATCTGCACGAGCTTGGGCGCGCGCTGGAATTCGTGTGTGAGCGATTCAATCTCGCGTGAAAGCGTGGCGGAAAAAAGAAGTGTCTGCCGTTTCTGCGGCAACACGCGAACAATCTGGCGAATCGAAGGAAGAAAACCCATGTCCAACATCCGGTCGGCTTCGTCAAGGACGAGATATTGCAGTCCGGAGAAATTCGCACAACCGCGTCCCATTAAATCCAGCAAACGACCGGGACAGGCGATGATCAGATCGGTGCCTGCGCGCAACGCATTGATTTGCGGATGTTCACCGACGCCGCCAAAAACGGTCGCGATGCGCAATGGCAAATGTTTGCCGTACGCCTTCACATTCTCTTCAATCTGCAGGACGAGTTCACGGGTGGGTGCGAGCACGAGCGCCTTGGTGCCGCGCGGGTTGCCATTGGCAGTCAGCGCGGAAAGCTTGGTCAACATCGGCAGCGTGAACGCGGCGGTTTTGCCGGTGCCGGTCTGCGCGATGCCGATCAAATCATGACCGGATAAAATCTGCGGAATGGCCGCGGCTTGAATCGGCGTAGGCTCGGTGTAACCGGCTTCCTGGACGGCTTGTAAAATTTTTGGGGCTAACCCCAGAGCACGAAAGGGCATGGAAAGAATTGGGAAACTATCGGGAGAGAATTGAACGAACGGAGCTGATTACCTCAGCCGCCAGGTAATGCGCGCCTTGTTTAAATCGTAGGGCGACATTTCCATTTTCACGCGGTCGCCAACGGTCAGGCGGACCCAGCGTTTGCGCATTTTGCCGCAGATAGTGGCGAGCACCAGATGTTTATTATCCAATTGGACGCGAAACATTGTGCCCGGAAGCACGGTCTGGACGCAGCCTTCAACTTCAATATGTTCTTCTCTCATTATTTTTCTGCCGGCCTTGCACTGCAACATCCCATCGACCGACCGAACGAGATGCGTAGAGAAAAAAAGGCGGAGTTCGGTTCGACCCGAACCCCGCCGTGAAATTTTAAAACGGATTAATAACGATCGCGACCACCGCCGCCGCCACCGCCGCCACCGCCGTATTGACGACGACCGCCGCCGCCACCGCCACCACCGCCGCCGGAACGTTCTTCACGCGGGCGAGCGACATTGACAGTCAATGCGCGTCCGTCCATCTCTTTGCCATTCAGCGCGTCAATCGCCTTCTGGGCTTCTTCAGCTGATGCCATGGTCACGAAACCAAAGCCGCGGGGGCGATTGGTCATGCGATCCATCATCAGGTTGGTTTCAGTGACCGTGCCGAACGCAGCGAATGCGTCCTGGAGGTCGTTTTCAGTGGTATTGAAGGAAAGGTTTCCAACAAACAATTTATTACTCATGTGATTTTACTGTCGACTAACTGTTACTTTTCACGCTGATCCCGAACTTCGGGTTTAAAATCATCACTGAACTGAGTTCACCTGAGGATTACCATGCCTTGAAAGAGACAAGCTATCTAACAGACGGGCGTAGCATCGCCTCTTCCAGCCGAATAGCAACAACTATCTTATATTTATTTTCCCGGTCTTATCCCCGTATTCAGAGGAAAGGATTGTGCCTTCAGGCATTTACATTAACGGCTTTCAAGCGCATGCTTCTGTCCCTTCGGAGAAACTATCATGCCGCAGGTGAATCAATCCGCAGAAGAAAATCAAAATTATGGGCGACCGTTCTCCGAAATCCAACCAGAAGAAAACCAACCAAAAACAATCCCAGGCCAACAGCGCCAATCAAAAGAAAAATCAGGCCACCGCTGACAAGCAGTCCGCTGGCAAGAAAAAATAGTTCTGCGTCGGGAAAGGAGCGCGGGCTTTAGCCCGCTTCAAGATTAAAAGCCAAGTGCGCCTGATTTTGGCGTCCGCCTGCTTTGTTAATTGATGCGACGTGAACGTCGCGCTCCTTCCGCTTTGATATAAACGTTCTCGCCCGAAGAACCGCGTTGGTGCAAATTATTTCCGCATGTCCGACAGCCTCGAACCCATTCCAACACCGCACAAGCGCCGTCCGCGTTACAGCGGACGGAATCCGCGCCGCTTCGAGGAAAAATATAAAGAGCACCATCCCGAGCGCTACGCTGACACCGTTCAAAAAGTTTTAGCTTCCGGAAAAACACCGGC
>JBEEGR010000221.1:0-7714 GCA_041166985.1 Verrucomicrobiota bacterium
GATGCTCACCGCGTAGAAGCGAATAAACTCGCCGAGCGCGTGACCGTATTCGGGGACGTTGGAATCAACGGAGAATTTCATTCCAGCGGGGCCGTCTCACAGTGGAAGATGAGCGCGATATTGGCGGGAGAATCTTCTATGTGCGTCACGCGGCAGGCCGTTGCGGAATCGGCCAGCACACTTCCAACCGCGATCTGCTCGATGCCGGGCGAGTCGCGGAGCACATGAATTCTGGCAGCATTGCGGGTTTCATTGCTGACGGAAAATTCTCCGGCGTCGGGAACAAACGGCTGCACGAGCGCGTTGAAACTGAGTTCTGTTCCTTCCAGCGAAAGTAAAATGCCTCGCTGGGCGAGCGAGGCTTTGAAACCGATGAGACGCGCTTTCTGAACTGGGGTCAATTATTTGCGCCGCAACTTTTCGAGTTCGGCTTTGAGGTTTTTGTTTTCTTCATCCAGCAGGTCGCGTTCGGCCAGGAGGTCGGCAATTTCCCGATGCTCGCGGGCGAGTGTTAAAACCCGCTCGCGATTGAGGGAGGCCACTTGCTTTTGGAAGGCGTGCGCAAACATCGTTGCGTCCATCGGCAGAGTTGGTAAACCTTGCTGCAAATGCGCCACGTGCTTCCGGGCAAAAGCGAGACGGGAATCTCTCACCAGTTTCTCAGCCTTGGTGCGTTCAGGCAGGGAGTCGGCGGCGGTGAGCAACGCAAAGGCATCCCGCAAATTTGCGGGAGCGATTTGTTCCTTGTCCTCAACCGGCCCCGGAGCGTCGTCCGAATCCTCATCCGCAACCAGATCGCCGGAAACACCGGGAAGCGGCGCAATCTTCGCCGCCTCGCCTGTGAGTGGAAGGACGGGGACGGCTTCAAAGTCGTCCCCCACATTGTCCAATGAAATGTCGCTTGGCATAAAGGTCGGTGACTCTGTCACCCATTGGTGCGGAAACAAACTGCGCCGATGCGGTCAGCCGTCTGCCAGGCGAGTTGCCAGTTGCCAGGGGTTTGCAATTCACTATTCGCGGCAGTCTGCCCGGCGGGATTGCCGACCCATTTCGTGCCATTGACGTGCATCACGAACCGGGTGCGGTCGTAAATGAACTCATTGTTTTTATCCGGGTCTTTCCAGTAGTGGAGCGAAGAAACATCAATGGTGTCACCCTGCTGCGGCTTCTCGCCATAACCCACCGTGCCGCGCGTGATCAGATAGCTGTCGTAAACGAAGCCGCTGACGCCGCCTGCGCGAACCAGTTTGCTGCTGGTGACAATCGGGATGCCGCGATAGGTGTTGATCGGGCCAAGGGCGCTGGGAACACCCGTCTTGAAATTCAAAGCGTCGAGACTTTCCAGACGCGCTTTGACGTTGGGATGACAGAGGAAAACACCGTTGGCGAGGTCGTCAGCCAATTCACCCAGGAGCGCCTTGGTGAAAATAAATACGTCCGGCGTGATCCAGTTGTTTGCGGCGACCGACGCATTGCCGTCTTCAATGAAAATTTCCGCATTGGTTCCGCCCCAACGATTGGCGGTCAGAGCCGCCGCGCCGTTCTTCGCACCGGCTGAACCGAACAGGCCACGCAGCAAACCAATCAGCGTGGTGTTGCGCTGCTTCATGCGCCGTTCGGTGAGCTGGCTGATAATGGAACCGAGCGGGTCCGCGCCGGAAATCGCACCCGACAAAGCCGTGACACTGTTTTTGGTCACACGATTGAGAATCGTGGCGACCATTTTGCCGGAAGGCTGGCCGTTGTCGGTGGCCGGGCCTTGATTTTCCACCTGCACCTCGTCCGCCTGGTCGGTGATGTCTTTGAAGAACGGAATGTTGGAGGAGAGGCCCGCGCCGCTGGCGATGGCGTCCAGTTCCGGCGTGCGGGTGAGAATGCCGGAAGTGAACACGCTCGGAAACGTGTTCTGCCTTTCGGCCATGTGAGCGATCCAAATGTCGGGTATCCAGAGATCGGCGATTAGAACGGGCATGGAGTGTTACGGCTTGGGTTAGGAGTTTTGTTTGCGGGCGCGTGAAAGCTCGTCGAGCGACTTGACACCTTTGGCTGCAAGCACCTGTTCCGTGGCCGTCAGCTTTTTGGTTTCCGTGCTCTCGGTCTTCGTCGAACCTTCGGCATTGCGAATGCCGTGCTTGGCGAGTTCGGCGGAAAGGCGTTTGTTGAAATCTTCCTGCTCGCCTTTGAGCCGTTCGTTTTCAGCTTTGAGCGAGTCGCGTTCCTGCGTGAGCGCGGCGGTGTTTTGTTTGGCGGTATCGCGTTCGCCGGTCAGGGTTGTGACCTGCGTTTGCAAAGTGCCAATCGTTTGCTTGGCGGTTTTGAGATCGGCAGTTGTCTGCTCGAACTGGGCGAGAATGTCGGTTTGGTCAGCGTTTTTGTTTTCAGTTCCCATAGGGAGGCGGCACTGCCGCCACACAAGCGGGAACGTCAATTTTTTCGCTGGCGGATTTCGGAGCGCAGAACCGAGAGCGCAAAGCTCATGTCACCGACTCGATCCACCAGGCCAGCGGATTTTGCTTCACTGCCGCTTAACACCTGACCGCGCAAAGTTTCATCCGCCACATTGGGCCGTGCGCTTTTGACGGCGCGTTTGAAATCTTTGAAAGAGGATTGAATCCGTTCCTGAATATGAGCGCGTTGTTCGTCACTCAATGCCGTTCCCATCACGCCAGCAGCCTTGTAATCCGCTTCCTTGTTTTTGATGACTTCCACTTTGACGCCCGCCACTTCGAGCATTTTGCTGTAATCAATGTGCGTGGTGAAAACCCCGATGCTCCCGACCTGTGCGCTGCGGCTGGCGATAACCTGTGAAGCCTGTGAACCGATGTAATAGGCGAGGCTCGCCATCGTGCCGCCCACCCACGACACCACCGGCTTTTGTTTATCAGTGGCTTTGATCGCATCGGCGATTTCAGGACCGCCCGTGAGAAAGCCGCCCGGTGAATCCACGTTCAACAAAACTCCTTTCACGTCTGGATTGCGCCGGGCGTTCTCGACCATATCCAACACGTTCGTTGAATCCTCCATGCCATAGAACAACTCGAACACATCGGGTTTCCGGGCGAGCACTCCTTCCACCGGCACAACCGCAATGCCGTCCTCGCGCACCGACATTTGCGGCTTCATTTTTTCGCGCAGCATTTTGTAGAACGGATGCTCCGCTGCCAGCGGTTCGAGCAGGACCGAAAATAATTTTAGAGACGCCTGAAAGTCGTGAAGGAGCGCGGAGAGTGCGCCGTCTTCCAACATCGGCGCGTCAGTCAGCAGGCGGTGAGTCAGCTTCATTGGATTTAGTGGATTGCGGATTTTGGGCGGGCTTGGCGGGTGTGTAGCCCCAACGGGCGAGAATGGTTTCGACCGGAACTTTTTGTTTGGTCGCGAGCTGGTTGGCTTTGGTGAGGATGTAATCGTCTTCGGCGAAACCCTGATCCGTCTCGCGCTGCCAGTTGCGGGCGCGATTGGAGTAATGTTCCTGCCGGGTCATCAGGCCGCAGGCCACATCGTCGCGCCAGGCGGCGGCGTCCGCGCCTTCGTCAATGCTCACCTTGGGCGGGCCTTGCCATTCGATCTTGTCCCAGCCGTCCACCACGGGCAGGCCGTCGTACTGAATTCCCCAGGCAATGACCCGCACCCAAACCCATTCCACAAACGCAGCGATGAGTTCCTGCCGTTGATTGAATTTTCTTTGCGCCTGACCATTCACATTGCGCTGATTTGGGCCGGTCATCTTCCTGACCAAAAAGAATGACGGCGGGACACCGAGGCCCGAGACAAAGCAGCCGCCCAGGTAATCGAGCATTTCCATCACGCGCTCACCGGGCCGGGAATTGTCTAATTGGTGCAGCTTCTTACCTTCCGGTAACGTTACGATGTCGCCGCCGAGCAATTCGGCGACGGTGATTTTTTTCTCGTGCTGAGTCGGGGGGTTGGCGGGATCTTCGGTCGGCGGCGCATTCCCGTCCGGGCCGGTGTCGTCGCCCCAGACATCTTCTTCCTCAATTCCGCCTTCAATGACGGCGGCAAGGGCCGCGCCGATTTTCGTGGCGAGCTTCTCGAAAGATTTTATGTCCTTCGCGTCCCGCACGTCATTCATTCCCCGTCTGATGGGAGTGATGCCGCGATAGGAGCTGTAGCGGTCGGCATCGTAGAGCAGCACGGCCTGACTCGCCGGGATGAATTGCGGCGGCGTGTCTCCGATAAGGGCCGAACCGAGAATGTTCGCGGCTTCAACAATGAAAAAACCTTGGATTGCGCCTTCACCGTCAATCCGCACTCCGTCCATGTGCTTGATGTTCTTGTGCTGAACCAGCCGTGAATTGATGCGCCACGTTTCCAAAAGTTGAACCTGCGGAAATCCATGACTCGCGTTAAGCGTTGCGCCGATGTCGCCGTCGGTGTCAATCGCTTTGCAGATGAGCCGTTGCAGGCTGTCGAAGGTGAAGCGTCCGGTGTAGTCAGCGCGTTTGCTCCAGTTCGCAAAATAAGTTTCGTACGTCTTGTTGGCTTCGGGATTGGCCGAAGCCGCCATGGGCGTGATCGGAACGCTGTAGTTGGCGATTTGATCCACCGCGTACGCGACGATTCCATCGTTGTCGTAGAGATACCGTCCCAGAAAGGCGAGACGTTCGCGATTGAACGATTGAAGCACCGCTTTGATCGCGAGCGAGAAAAGCGGAATCGAAGTTCGGTCTTTGGAATCCGACAGAGCCTCGTAGTAGCTCATCGAACCGGAATTGACGTTCCGTGGGCCGGGTTCCGGCGTGCTTTCCGGGATGGACTCTGTGCTGGACGCCTGCGGCGTGGAACGTCCTGAAACATTGGTGAACGTTTGCCGGGGTGTCTGGGGGAATAGCTTTGACCAAAAACCCATGCTCAGGAGGGAATCGCTTTAGCGAAGGAAACGCGGAGGCGTCGAATGCGCCGGGCCGTGGCGGGTGGGTTGTTCGGATCAGGGAACTGGTTGCACCAGTCAATCGCCTCTTGTGCCAGGGCCATGATTTCCAAAGGCGAATGGCCGGCGGGAATCGCAAAAGTGATAGTGCCGCCAGCTTCGGCAGTGGAAATCAGGATTTTTCCGTTTTGAAGTTCGTCACTGAAAATGGCGTTACGAATTTCGGCAAGAACTTGCGTGAGTGATTTACTGGTTTGGGTTCCAACTGCTCTCGCGCTTTCAACGAAACTGCGAATGAAAAGAATCCGGTCAGGTGCCATGTCACTTAACGCGGCACGTCAATCGGCTTTACCAGCGGCATGAAATCATTTACAACTTGGGCGTTGTAAAATTTCGGATGACGCACGTTTCTTCAGCGGGGTTCCCCACCTCCACCTCCTTGGCGTCGTCACCCGGACTTTATTTTCGGCTTTGGACAATCTTCGTGATGACCGCCGCCACGAGAATCATCAGTTCGCAATCCCGCAAATGGTTGTCGCGCCTGACCTGTTTCCAGAAAAAACTGATGCGGCCTTTCGTGTCCTCTTTTTCCTCGCGCCGTTCTGCCGTGACCTGCTTCAAGTAATCGCTGCCGATTTTTCGCGGAAGCGTCCAATCTCCCACCAGCCCCATCATCATTTCCGTGAGCATGTCTTTCACCGCGTTGTTGGCCCAACGGAACAGCGGAATCGGTTTAGTGCGTCCGGCCATGTTCGTGCCGTAATGCGGGTCGGCCCAATTGCGCGTCCAGACCTGGCGATACGCTTTGCGTGTGCGCGGGTCGTTGCGGAGGAAAAAATCGGCGTCGTCTCCTTTGAATGCTTTCCAGCCGGTTGCCAGACAGAAGCGATAAACTTCGGATGCCTTGAATGCCGCATCCATGATGCAATTGGCGGCCTTTACACCATACGTGCGGCGGATTTCTTCCAGTTCCTCTTTGGTGTTGCATCGCCCGTAAGCAATGAGGCGGCTGCGGCCTGACAGAGCAAAGGCGCGGATGACCCACCAATAATGTTCGCCACCGGCTTCCTGTTTGTCGGCTGCAAGAAATCGGACACGCTCCTCAGCCCACGTATCGCCGAATTCGTAATCCGCTTTGCGAAGGTCGAGGAAATCATAATCATCAATCTCTCCAAGCTGGTCGTCCCACGGTTCGCCCAAAGTCTCGTTGATGAAAGTTTTGAGCGGTTCCAGATCGCCAGTGCGGGCCGCTGACCGGGCCTGAATGAATTCCTCAACAATGCCGCGCCACGAAACCCACGGCGGCAGCAAAGCGTTCCAATGAAAGCTCACGCGATGCCGGGGCGCTTTCGGGTTCATCCGAATGAACCGGCCATTGCGGGCAATGGCCTTCCGTTCGACCGGCACGTCTTTGATCAGGTGTCCGCAAGCGACACACTGATAACGAATCCATTCCGCCAGCAAATCGAAGTTCCATTTCCCGCGTTCGTCTTTTGCGCCGGGGACTTCGTTGAATTTGCAAACCTTGCCCGTGTCTGGATGGACGGCTTTGAGTTGCTCGAATTTGAGCGTTTGGAGTTGGCTGCAACCGGGGCAGGGGAAATGAAATATGCGTTGATCGCCCGCGAGGAAGGCGCGATGAACCGCATCGTTCTTTTTGTCGGGTGTGGAAATGAGAACGCGGCGGGAGTTCCAAAACGCCCGCGTTCGTTTCAGCACGGTGTCCAATGCGCCGGGTGGATAATTTCTGACTTCATCCAGAAAGAGCCAGCGGATCGGTTTGGATTGCAGCTTGGAAGGGGACCCAGCGCCGGTGAAGTAAAACGGCATCGAGGCGAAGGTGAATTCGTACGCCTCCGGCGAAATCATCAGGTCGGCAACCGGCTTGCAGCCTTCAAACGTCGGCTTCACCCGATCCCGCACGAAAGTCTTGGCTTCATCTTTCGCGGCCATGACCCACATCGCCGGGCCGGGGTCTTCGGAAATCGCCCAGCATGAACAATTGAGAAGTGTCTGCGTCTTGCTCGACTGCGCGGAACACATCACCGAGATGTCCGTCACGCGATTATCGGGAAAGACTTCCATCAATTCCTTGACCCACGGCGAGGAATCCGAACGCCAGCGCCCTGGCATCGGTGAAGTGTTGTCAACGACGACGTGATCCTCGCACCACGCCCACGGCTTGCGGCGGTCAGGGGGCCGGACTGCCGACTTGAATCCCTTACTCAGTGGATTCATCCGTGGCCTTCCAGTTCGCAAAGGAGTCTGAGAGCAAATGAAGCTGTTGAAGAATTTCGTCTTCCAATTCCTTTAACCGCGCCTCCGCTTCCGCAACCGAGACACCAACCACCGAAGGAGCGCAAAGGTGAACGGCGGAAACCACTTTGCGGATCGCGGTGCCGAGTTCACCGCCCCATTTCTCAACTTCACAAGCAGGCACATATTCCCGTCGCAAGAGTGCGATTTGGAATTCAAGCTTTTGGTTTTGGAGCAGGACTTGTCGCGCTTTGAGTTGCGACTGGCTCAGGCCGTCGCCGCCACTCTCTGTTCCTTGTCGGGCGAGCTTGAAAGCCCGCCACGAGGGAAGATGATAACGACCATCGGGCCGCACACCCGGATTGCCTTCAACTTTTCGCCAGCGCTGAATTGTCCTGCGGTCAACGTCGAGAATGCTGGCGAGTTCGACGGCGTTCTGTGCGAACTCGACGGAGGAAAGATTTTCACCGGCTAGGGCGGATTGCAGGAGATTGCGTTCAGCAACGGAGAGCGTTTTTCCCTGCTGAACCTTTTTGGCGAGATTGCGAAGGTCGGCCTTTAGAAGAATCT
>JBEEGR010000222.1:0-5810 GCA_041166985.1 Verrucomicrobiota bacterium
AACTGAAGCCCGCCTGCGCGCGCTTGGTTTCGGCCCGGAAAATTTTTCCACACATCGCACCAACTTCGCCGGACTACCCCAAGTGCTCGCTATTCATTTTTCCTCCCTCTCCTCCCCCAAAGGAGGAGAGGGTCGGGGAGAGGAGGCCGATGATTCTCAAAATCAAAACCCCTCACCCCAACCCTCACCCCGCTTGGGCGGGGAGAGGGAGGAAGCACTCCCAATTCGCGCAGGCGCCGATATCATCCTCGCCGATCTCGGCGTCTCCTCCATGCAGATTGACGATCCCTCGCGCGGATTTTCCGTGAAACACGAAGGCCCGCTCGATATGCGCATGAATCCGCAACGCGGCCAACCCGCTTCCGTTCTGCTCGAAAAAATTTCTCCCGACAAACTCGCGACGATGTTGGCAGAGTATTCCGACGAACCTCACGCCACCTTGCTGGCCCCTGCCCTCGCTGGAAAACATTTCGCCACGACCAAGTCGCTCGCTTCCGCCATTCGAACTGCGTTGCCGCGTCTCAGCAAAGACAATTGCGACCTTTCAATTCGCCGCGTCTTTCAAACCCTGCGCATTGCGGTGAATGACGAGTTTTCCGCGCTCGATACTTTTCTGCGCACCCTGCCGTCATGTTTAAATCCCGGCGGGCGCATCGCGATTCTCACGTTTCATTCCGGTGAAGATCGCCGCGTCAAAAAAGCTTTCGCCGCCGGACGGCGCGACGGATTTTATTCCGAAATCGCCGACGAAGTCATCCGACCATCCGCAGAAGAACGCAATTCCAATCCTCGTTCAACACCCGCCAAACTTCGTTGGGCGCGGCGAGCCATCTAAAATCAAAATGAAACTGCAACAAAGCCAGGTCTGGAAACTCGGCGAGAAATACATCCGCATCGTGCGGCTGGAACGGCTGGCCGTGGATTACAAGATGACCCGCGACCCGAACAGCAGCAAAGGCACACATCATCACGCGACCAAAAAAGAATTCTGCCGCCTGCTCAAAGACGCCACCCTCCTGACCGATCAGGACGTTTTCCACATCCCACCGACGAAATAATCCTCGAACTCCTCGGAGGGACGAGTTACACGAGTCCCAAATCAATTCCGAGGACGTCTTGCCCGCGCCCACCGAAATTTTCTACCATCGTCGTAGGATTATACCTCCGTAGAGAACCGCGCCACCAGGCCGTAAGGTATTCAAAAGCGATGGCAACAACCGCCATCATATCAGAAAGAAAATTATGACTACCTTATTCGCTCCTGTTATGGCGGACGCTATCTGGATTGGCGGAGGAACACTCGGTTTAATCCTCGTCGTCCTGCTCATCATTTTCCTGGCTCGCCGCGTCTGACGCGAACGGGCACGGAAAGTCCGGCCAGATCCGCGCGCAACCGCGCGCGAGTCTGGCCGTTTTTTTATTGGACTACGGCTGTGGCGCAGCCCAGCCGCGGCAATTTACAATTCCCGAAAGCCATTCATTCTATAAAATGAATTAACCCCGCTGCGGCTCGTTCTCTGCACACAGACGCAGTCCTTCATCAATTTTCTTCGCAGGCTTCTTTACCTTCCCCGGGTCAACCGAGTATAACTTTCCGTCTGTAATGAATCTGACGACCAGCGACAAAAAAAATTCCAGCGCGAACAAACAACCGATTCGCCCGTTTCAAAAACTCCTCGCCGCCAATCGCAGCGAAATCGCCATCCGAATTTTTCGCGCGGGAACCGAACTGAATCTCCGCACCGTTGCCATCTACGCCGAGGCTGACCGCTTTTGTTTGCACCGTTTCAAAGCGGACGAAGCGTATCTCATCGGCCAGGATAAAGGTCCCGTCGCCGCGTATCTCGACATCGAAAGCATTGTCCAGGTCGCGAAGGAAAAAGGCGTGGATGCAATTCATCCCGGCTATGGATTTCTTTCGGAGAACGCCAACTTCGCCCGCGCATGTGCGAAAGCCGGAATCGTTTTCGTCGGTCCACGCCCCGAGTTGCTCGACATGATGGGCGACAAAACCGCCGCCCGCGCGCTCGCGCAAAAAATCAACGTCCCGGTTCTGCCCGGCAATGAAGAACCGATTTCCGATCGCGACAAAGCGTTGAAGGCCGCGAAGGAAATTGGTTTCCCGCTCATCATCAAAGCGGCGTTCGGCGGCGGCGGACGCGGTATGCGCGTTGTTCACAAAGCTTCAGAACTCTCCGGTCTGCTCGACGAGGCGCAGTCGGAAGCCGAACGCGCGTTTGGCAATCCCGCTGTTTTTCTCGAAAAATATATTCAACGCGCGAAGCACATCGAGGTGCAGATTCTCGGCGACCAACACGGCAATGTGATTCATCTGCACGAACGCGATTGCTCCGTGCAACGCCGTCATCAGAAAGTCATTGAAGTCGCGCCGAGTTTTGGTTTGCCGCCCAATATCATCACAGAACTCTGCGACGCCGCGGCGCGCATGGCCAAAGAAATTCGTTACGACAACGCCGGCACGATTGAATTTCTTTACGACCTCGACAAGCACGAATGGTTCTTCATCGAGATGAACCCGCGCATTCAAGTCGAACACACCGTCACCGAAGTCATCACCGGCCTCGACCTCGTTCGCGCACAGATTTTAATCGCGCAAGGCCACACGTTGCACGGCAAAGAAGTCGGCATGCCGCCGCAAAATGAAATTCCGCGCAACGGTTATGCGATTCAATGTCGCGTCACGACCGAAGATCCGGAAAATAAATTCATGCCGGACTACGGAAAACTTCTCGCGTATCGCTCGCCCGGTGGTTTTGGCATCCGGCTTGATGGCGGCATGGGTTATGGTGGCGCGATCATCACCCCGTTCTACGATTCGTTGCTCGTGAAAGTCATTGCCAGCGCGCAGACGTACCAGATCGCGATGAACCGCATGCATCGCGCACTTTCCGAATTTCGCATTCGCGGCGTGAAGACGAACATTCCGTTTCTCGAAAATGTTATTCATCACGAACAATTCACCAGCGGCCAGGCGACGACGACACTCATTGATACCTCGCCCGAGTTGTTCAAGTTCAAAGCCCGCCGTGATCGCGCGACGAAGTTGCTCAACTTTCTGGGCAACGTTGTTGTCAATGGCAATCCGCACGCCAAAGGTTACAAACCCGAAAAACCACTGACGCTCGCCACGCCGGTAAAGTTCGATCACAAACTCGCTCCACCGCCCGGCACGCGCGATCTGTTGCTGAAACTCGGGCCGAAACAATTTGCCGAATGGACGCGCAAACAAAAACGCCTGCTCATCACCGACACCACATTGCGCGACGCTCACCAATCGCTCATGGCGACGCGCGTTCGCACGAACGACATGCTTGCCGTCGCCGATGCGCTTGCTCGCCGCTCGCCCGGATTGTTCTCAGTTGAGATTTGGGGCGGCGCGACGTTCGACACGACGATGCGTTTTCTTAACGAAGATCCGTGGGACCGTTTGCGCCAGTTGCGCGCGCGTATTCCGAACATCTGTTTTCAAATGCTTTTTCGCGGCTCGAACGCCGTGGGCTATTCCAATTACCCGGAGAACGTCGTCGCTGGTTTCGTGAAACACGCTGCCGCATCGGGCATAGATATTTTCCGCATCTTCGATTCGCTGAATTACACACCGAACCTCCGCGTCGCGATGGACGCCGTGCAGGAGACGCACGCGATTTGCGAAGCCGCTGTCTGTTACACCGGCGACATCCTCGACCCGAAGCGCAGCAAATATTCGCTGAAATATTACGTGAAGCTCGCCAAGGAACTCGAACGCATGGGCGCACATATTCTCGCGATCAAAGACATGGCCGGCCTTTGCCGTCCGCTCGCGGCGAAGACGCTCGTGAAAGCGTTGCGTGATGAAGTCGGCATTCCGATTCATTTTCATACGCATGACACAGCGGGCACTCAATCCGCCGCGATTCTTGAAGCGAGCGAAGGCGGCGTGGACATTGTTGACCTCGCGCTCGCCAGCATGAGCGGCAGCACAAGCCAGCCGAATCTGAATTCCATTGTTGCCGCGTTGCAACATACACCCCGCGACACCGGACTCGACCTCGATTCGCTCAACGAATTTTCCGATTACTGGGAACGCGTTCGCGAATATTATCATCCGTTCGACACCGCGCCGAAAACCGGCAGCGCGGAAGTTTATCTGCACGAAATGCCCGGCGGCCAATACACGAACCTCAAGGAACAGGCCGCCAGCATGGGTGTTTCGCATCGTTGGCAGGAAATCGCGCGCATCTACGCCGAGGTCAATCAGCTCTTCGGTGACATCGTCAAAGTCACGCCGAGCAGCAAAGTCGTCGGCGACATGGCGCTCTTTCTGTTCTCGCGCGGCATTAAGCCCGCTGACATCGTGAATCTCGAACCGGGCGCGCAAGGTTTTCCCGAATCGGTCGTGGACATGATGAGCGGTGGACTCGGCTGGCCGCCTGGTGGCTGGCCCAAAGATGTTCAACGCGTCATCCTCGGCGAGAAACGCGCGGCACAGGCGCAAAAAGATTTTAAAAAACGCGTCATCCCCGGCGCGGTTGCGACGCCTGCGAACCTGGACAAAATCCGCAAAGAAGTTTCCGAAATCGTGAAGCACGAAGCGACCGACGACGATCTCTATTCCTATTTGATGTATCCGCAGGTGTTCACCGAGTTTGCCAAGCACACACGCGAATTCAGCGACGTCAGTGTGTTGCCAACGCACGCATTTTTCTACGGATTGCGCCCGCGTGAAGAAGTGAACATCGAAATTGAAGAAGGCAAATCACTCATCGTGCGGCTCGTCACCGTCAGCGAACCGGACAAGGATAGCCGCCGCACGTTGACGTATGAATTGAACGGCATCACGCGCGAAGCATTCATCGTGGACAAAAAAATCGCGCCGCAAACCAAGACGCGGCCGAAAGCCGATCTCGCGGACCCGATGCAGGTCGGCGCGCCGATTCCTGGTCTCATCGCGAACATCGCCGTAACCGTCGGCCAGAAAGTTGCCAAGGGCGACAAGCTGCTGATGATGGAAGCGATGAAAATGCAAACCACCGTTTACGCGAGCGCTGATGGAATCGTGGACGCGCTCTACGTGACGTTGGGTGATACGGTGGCGAGTAAGGATTTGTTGGTGAAGTTGAGGGCGTAGGAAAAAGTTTGGGCGGAGCGAGCCGCATCCGCCCTACCATTTCAAGGTAGGGACGCGTCGGCCTCGCGCGTCCTTTTAGTAAGGAGTGTTGCTGTAGCGGCGCTCTATGAGCGTCGGAATTGCGTTTTATTTCTCAGAAACAGCGGTCACAGACCGCCGCTACAAAAACGGATTATCCCAACGGCAACAAATCAATCTGCGACGCCGCTTTCAGGCTCGCGTTGAATTCGCGGAGGCTCTCGGCGAGTTGTTCCTTGGAGTGACGCTGCTTGACGGCGGCGATGGCAGCCGTCGCGAGTTCATCGCAACGTTCGTTGCCGGCGTGGCCTGCGTGACCTTTCACCCAATGCCAGTTCACCGTATGCAACGCCACCGCCGCGTCCAACTGCCGCCAGAGATCTTCGTTCTTCACAGGTTTTTTGGTTTGGGTTTTCCAACCGTTACGCTTCCAGCCGTGCAACCATTTCGTGATGCCATCGCGGAGATAATTGGAATCGGTATGAAACTCGACGGCGCACGGCTGCTTGAGCGCGGCCAACGCTTCAATCGCCGCCTGCAGTTCCATGCGATTGTTCGTGGTCGCCGCCACACCGGCGCTCAATTCGCGCGTAGCCGAACCCGACGCCAGCACCGCCGCCCAACCGCCCGGCCCGGGATTTCCGTGGCAAGCTCCGTCCGAATG
>JBEEGR010000223.1:0-3116 GCA_041166985.1 Verrucomicrobiota bacterium
ACAAGTACAGTGGCGATGGCATGAAGATTCGTCGCGCCGGACAAACCGTAAATCAAACTCAGTCCGAACAATGTGAATGCCGCAGACATGCCACCGAACAGAAAATATTTCAACGCCGCTTCCGCCGATTTAATGTCGCGCTTGTTGAACGCCGTGAGGATATAAAGCGACAAGCTCGTCAATTCGAGCGAGATGAAAATCATCAGGATGTCTTCTGAACTGACGAGGAACATCATACCAACAGTTGCCAGCAAAATCAGCGCAAAATATTCACCGGCGTGTTCAGTGAACCTGGACTCCATTGAAATCAGCACCGTGAAAATCGTCAGTGCCAGCAATGCGGTCTTCACCAGTTGCGTCAGCGGATCCACCACGAGCATTCCGCCAAAGGCATCGGCGTGAGCGTGCGAGATGCACATCCAAGCAATCGCCGCCACGCAACCAACGCACGCGATCATTCCGCCAATGATGAGGCGGAAGCGCAATTCCAATTCGCGCAATGCAATCAAGTCAGCCGCCAATACAGCAAACGCAGCAATCACCACAATCGTTTCCGGCGCGGCCAGCTTGAGCAATTCGAGATAACTCACGCGAACCTCCTCTTATTAACACCCTGCTTTAGCCGGGTGTTACGACACGCGCTGACCATGGAAACCGTTTTAACGGTTTTCATCGCGACCCTCCATTTCTCAGCCAATCAAACAGCGGCGAATCAAAACTCGGCACAATCATATCGAGCAGCAATCGCGGAAACAATCCGATGACCAGCGAAGTCGCAATCAGCATTATTGCGCCGAGACGCTCGGGAACAGAAATCGGCTCGACAACTTCTCCCTCGCCCATCGGATGGGAGAGGGCCGGGGTGAGGGTTTTATTTGATTCTCCAAAAAACGCCCTTTGCAAAACACGCAACGTGTATGCCACACCAATCAGAATTCCAATTCCGGTAATCACCGCCAGCGTCGGGAACGCATGCCACGCGCCGATGATGATTTGCAATTCCGCCACGAACCCGCTGAAACCCGGCAAACCCATCGAAGCCATGCTCGCAATCACAAACGTGACCGCCGCGAACGGCATCGCCTTGCTTAGTCCCATCGTTTCCAGCACATCCAGTTCGCGCGTATGCGTCCGCTCATAAACCATGCGCCCAACCACAGCGAACAAAAGCCCCGCGATGATGCCATGTGAAAACATCTGCAACACCGCGCCGCTCAGGCCAATCGTGTTAAGCGTCATCAAGCCGAGCAGCACAAACCCCATGTGACTCACGCTGGAATAACCGATGACAAATTTGAAATCCTTTTGCACCAGCGCCACCATCGCGCCGTAAATGATTCCAATCGCCGCCAGCACCGCGATAACATTTTTCCACGCTTCCAATCCTTGCGGAAACAAAGTCATCGCCACACGCAGACAGCCGTAAGCGCCAAGTTTCATCACGACACCCGCCAGCAACATCGAAGCCGCTGTCGGGGCGGCGACGTGACCAGTCGGCGCCCAGGTGTGAAACGGCCACATGCCCGCGAGAATCGCAAAGCCCACGAACACCAGCGGAAATGCCCACATCTGGAAATTGTGCGGGAAAGAAAACTTCGCGAGTTCCATCACGTTGAACGAATGTCCACCTGACACCACGTAAGCCGCAATCAATCCCACCAGCACCATCGCGCTCCCAACGAACGAGTAGAGCGCGAGTTTCATTGCGCCATATTCGCGCCGGGTCGAGCCCCAGATCGCGATGATGAAATATTTCGGCACAATCGCGATTTCGTAAAAGACGAAGAGCAGAAACAAATCAAAACTCAGAAACACGCCATACACGCCGCCGATAAGCGCGAGATAGAACGCGAAAAATTCCTTAGTCCGATGCTCGATGTTCCAGGAAAATAAAATTCCGGCCACCGACGCAAAGCCCGTCAACAAAACCAACGTCAGACTGATGCCATCCGCCGCGAGGTGATATTCAATCCCGAGCGAAGGAATCCACGGAACTTTTGAGACTGTCAGAATTTCTCCCGCCTTGAATTGAGCGAACCCAAGCAGCGCGATAAAAAATCCCGCCAGCGACGCCATCAAAGCCACCGCCCGTGCCGCGCGCACATCCGCTTTCGGCAGGCACATCAGCACCAGTACGCCGAAGAATGAAATGTATATGGTCCAGGCTAACATTTTAAAAAGGCGATTGCTTCACCATCGCGACAACCGTGCTGTTAATCACGCCGAGCACGAGTTGCGGGTAAACGCCCAGCACGAACATTAACGCGATGGGTACCGCCAGCATCGTGCGTTCGCGCAGAGTCAGGTCGGGCCATTTCGACCATTGGGCATTCAGCGGGCCATTGAAGACGCGTTGCAAAATTGTTAGAACGAAAATCGCCGTGACCAGCAGGCCGATCACCGCCAGCGACGTCGAACATTTCGCCAACGGAAACGCGCCTTTGAAAATCAGGAATTCGCCGACGAAGCCATTCAGCCCCGGTAACCCGAGCGATGAAAACAGCGAGATGCCCATCAGCCCGCAGAACACCGGCGCAACTTTGCGCAGTCCGCCAAAGTCATTCAACCCGCGCAATCCCCCGCTCCGCTGTTCGATGAGACTCACGAACCAGAATAGCGTCGCCGCTGTCAGGCCGTGATTGAACATTTGCAGCATGACACCGTTGAGCGCGGCGGCGCGTTGGATTTCCGGCGCAGTGATTCCGGTTGCCGGAGTTGCAACCGCAAAAATTGCGAGCAAACAAAAACCAAGATGGTTGATGGATGAGTAAGCGAGGATTCGTTTAAGGTCTCGTTGCGCGAACGCCGCGCACGCGGAGAATACAATCGTGACGACCGCGAGCACGAGCAGCGGCGTTCGTAGCGCGTGAATCTGTTGCGGAAAAATCGGCAGCAGAATGCGCAGGAAACCATACACGCCCATCTTCGACATGACGCCGGTCAGCAGCATCGTCGTGGCCGATGGCGCTTCGGCGTAGGTCGCAGGCAGCCACGTGTGAAACGGCATCAACGGAACTTTGACGGCGAAGCCGAGCAGAACGCCGCCAAAAATCAGCAGCGTCATTTGGTTCGCGGTGAAGGCGTGTCCGAAAAGATGGAAGCCAAAATTCGTCGTG
>JBEEGR010000224.1:0-2770 GCA_041166985.1 Verrucomicrobiota bacterium
TCAGCCGGTCAGTGTGCCGACCGAGACGCCTTCCATTCCGTTTGAATCAAACGTGCCGATGGAAAAATTCTTCACAAACGTCTCGAAAGCGAAGGAATACATCACCGCCGGCGACATCATTCAGGTCGTCGGCTCGCAACGTTTCTCCACGCCGGTCAAAGCCTCGCCGCTCGATATTTATCGCGCCGCTCGCAGCATCAATCCTTCGCCGTATATGTTTTTGTTGGAGTTGAACGGCTTCTCGCTTGTGGGCGCGTCGCCGGAAATTCACGTGCGTTGCGAAGACAACACTGTTGAAATCCGTCCGATTGCCGGCACGCGTCGTCGCGGCAAAACCACCGAAGAAGATATTGCGCTCGAAAAAGAATTGCTCGCCGACCCAAAAGAACGCGCCGAACATGTCATGCTCGTGGATCTTGCGCGCAATGACCTTGGCCGCGTTTGCAATTTTGGTTCCGTGCAGGTCAAAGACCTGATGATCATTGAGCGTTACAGCCATGTGATGCACATCGTCTCACAGGTGGAAGGCAAACTTTCCGGCGACAAAACACCTTACGACCTGATGCGCGCCACGTTCCCCGCCGGCACGCTCAGCGGCGCGCCGAAGATTCGCGCGATGCAAATTATTTCCGAACTCGAACAAACCGCGCGCGGCCCGTACGGCGGGTGCGTCGGTTATTTTTCTTTCAGCGGCAATCTGGATTGCTGCATTACGATTCGCACCGCACTCATCAAAGACGGCAAAGCTTACGTGCAGGCTGGTGGCGGCTGGGTGAACGATTCCACGCCTGAAGCCGAGTATCAGGAGACCGTGAACAAAGCCAAAGCGATGTTGACGGCGGTGGCCTTGGCCGAAACTTTCGCGCGCTAGCTTTTAAAACTTTCCTCGCGCAACGCGTCGCGCAGTTCCTGTTTGTAATCCCGAGTCGGCTCGCCATAGCCGGCTTTCCGAATGGCGAGCGCGGGCGCGATGATTTCTTTGCGCGGGTCAATTTCCCGCCCGTAAATCAGCGGCCAGAGTCGGCGGCAATTGTTGGCCATGTCGTGTCCCTGTTCTTCGTCGAACGACGGACGGAACAAATCCACGGCCAGTTGCAATTCCTTGATGAGTTCGGTCTCGGTCGGATGTCCGGTCTTGGCGATGACGGAACGGAATGCGCGCAAATCTTTTTCATCCAGCCGGTTTAATTTGGCGATGAGAATGTCAATCGGGTGCGGAAAAATGAAAGTGCAGTTGCCAATGCGCGCCGATTGAGTGCGATCTTTCCAACGCGGTGAAGTGCGAAAATTCAATTCGCTTGAAACTTGAACGTAGAATCTGGTTTTGTCCTGGCCGAGTCCGGCGCGGTCAACCATCTCACGCAACTCTTCAGATTCAGAAAACACGTCCACGTCCGCGCTCGTCAGGGAAGAATCCACGCAAATCTGGAGCGGAGCAGAACCAAAAACTGTGACGGCAAACTGCTGGTCTTGCGGCAGCGCACCGGCAATTTTGCGGAGCAATTCCGCCGCGCGTGTTTCGAGATTAATTGAACCAGCCCAGGATTCCAGCTCCATATTTTTTCCTTGCGTGTTCGGAACTCATGGCTTGATCAAGCAATCGATTCGTAACTCCTGAATCGTTCGTAAGCCGTTCCGCCAGCCGCCGGTCGCGCGCCGACCACGGTTTACCTTCCTCGCGCTTGATGAGCAGACGCGCGGCGATGCGCGCCTTGCGCCAGTAAGGATCCATCAGGCGATTCAATTCATGGCTGAAATCCAGCGGCTTCATTTTCGTCAATAAATTTATAGGCCAGATTGCGCCCGACCGCAACGCTGGAGTAAGCGTTTACAGAGTTTGAGTTTTTGAATTTGTAATCAGGCGCAACCCCTTCTAGCCTGATCACGCTGATGAAAACCTTCGCTGAACTGAATTTTCCAGGCCGCCTCATCGCGGTCGAAGGGCTGGATGGCTCCGGGAAATCCACGCAGATTTATTTGCTCAAGCGCTGGCTCGAAGCGGAAGGCGTGCGTGTTTACTTCAGCGAATGGAATTCTTCCGAACTCGTCAAATCGGCCACCAGCAAAGGCAAAAAGCGCGAACTGCTCACGCCGACGACCTTTAGCCTGATTCATGCGACTGATTTTGCCGACCGCTATGAGCGACATTTGTTGCCATTGTTGCGCGCGGGTTATGTGGTGCTGTGCGACCGATATATTTTCACGGCCTTCGCGCGCGATGTGGTGCGCGGCTGTCCGCCGCCGTGGGTGCGCGGGATTTATAATTTTGCCGCGCGGCCCGACCTGACTTTCTTTTTCAAGGCCGACCTGGAGGTTTCGTTGAATCGCATTCTCGATGGGCGTCCCAAGTTGAAATTTTTCGAAGCGGGGATGGACCTGCGGCTCTCCAGCGATCCATACGAGAGCTTTCGGATTTTTCAAGGGCGCATTCTCGAACAATACCTGGCGATGAGCACGGAGTTCGATTTCATCCTGATGAACGCCAACAAACGCGTGGAAGCGCAGCAGGGCATCGTGCGCCAGATCGTAAGTCAGCGGATTGATTTGTCCGGTTTCAAACGGCAAAGCCCGTTGCCCTTGCCACCCCCCATCAGGCACTTCAAAAAACCCATCGAACTTGAGGACGACCCGGCGGAATGAAAAAGAAAAATTCCAATCAGATCGCCATTCCCGTTGCGAGCAAACGTCGCTTTTACGGCCATGGCGTCAAGGGTGTCGAATTAAACGACCTCGTCGGCAAACTTATTGTTGTGGAAGGCGCGGACGGGTC
>JBEEGR010000225.1:0-3757 GCA_041166985.1 Verrucomicrobiota bacterium
CGGACTGATCGTCGGCAGCGGCCTCGTGGATATCAACTCACAACACAATGTGGACGTGACCGCGTTCGGCGGTGGCGGCATCAGCATCACTGCCGTCGGCAACGTGAGCGGCACGGCCGTCAGCCCAATCGTGAGTGTCAGCGGCGATTCGATCACCGCCGCGTTGATCGGCAGTTCCGTATCCGCTTCCGGAGATACGAGCGGCGCCAACATGGGTGTCCCGCAATCGAACGTGACGAAGGAAGACGCCAAGGTTACAGACGACGCTTCCACCACCGTAGTCAAAACCGATGACTCCGAGGACGAGGAAAATAAAAAGAAAAACAAAACCATCGCTCTGGCGCAAAAGACCGGGCGCGTAACGGTCCTCCTGCCGCAAAAGAATTAAAACAACCACATTATGACGACATTCACTCCCATGTTCGCTTCCGGCGCGCTGCAATTTGCGTTCGAGAAGGCCACCATCGAAGGTAAAATCACCATCATCGCTCTCGGCCTGCTGTCGCTGTTCAGTTGGACGATCATCATCACCAAGTTCCGCCAACTTCACATCGCGCGGAAGTGGGCGAAGAAATTTTTCGCTGCCTACAGCGCGACGCGTGATCCGCTCGACATAAAACGCAAAGCCGAAGAATTCGAAGGCGCGCCGGCGTATCAACTCTACACTCGCGGCGCGGATGAGCTGGAGTATCACCTCCAAAACAATCCCAAGACGTCCAAAGGCCAGGTGCGCATCAGCACCGCGGCGTTTGAAGCGGTGAAGATCACGCTCGAAGAAGCGGCGGCGGCGGAAGCGATGGCGTTGGAGAAGGGGATGATCGTCTTGTCCACGGCGGTCGCGGGCGGGCCGTTCATTGGTTTGCTCGGCACAGTCTGGGGCGTCATGGAAACCTTCGCGGGCATCGCGCGCGCGAATTCCGCCAGCCTCACGGCCATGGCGCCGGGCGTGGCGGGCGCGCTTATTGCTACGGTCACTGGGCTGCTGGTCGCGATTCCGGCGATGTTCGCCTACAACTTCATGGTAACGACCATTCGCGGCATTACACAGGAACTGGACGGTTTTGCCGCGCGTTATGCCACGCAGATTGATCACGCTTACGTGGAAAACCGCAATCTCGAGGAGAAAATCGCCGATGCATTTACGCGGTTCGAGGAGAGGAAAGGTTCGCGTTCCCGCGCTGACGGGGAACCGGTCGTGGCCGAGGCGCTATGAAGAAATGCTCCCGTACAACGCATCATTCGCTCACGGAGTTGAACATCACTCCGTTGCTCGACCTGGCGTTCGTGCTGCTGGTGATTTTCATTATTACCACGACGCCGATCGTGAATGATTTGGATTTGAGTCTTCCAAACGCGTCGAAACACCCGAAAGATGCGCCACGCAAAGCGAATTACATCACCGTCGAGGCGAATGGAAGACTGTGGGTGAACAAAAAATCGCTCGACCTGGCCGAGTTGCAACAAACGCTCGTGGGTTTGCGCATGGATGATCCCGACCTGAGCGTCATCGTGCGCGGCGACAGTCGGACGAAATACAAACAAATCCGCGCCGTGCTGGATGTCTGCCAGCAGGCCAATGTGGCCAAAGTGGATCTGGCGACTGAACCTGTGAAATAAAATGGTGCCGCAATCTCAACCACGCAAACGCCGCAATTCGTCGAAGACGAACCTGCTCATCTCGTTCGTGTTTCACGGGACGATTGTGCTGGCACTGGTTTACTTCGCCGCGCGTGAAGGTTTTCTCGGCAAGCAGTTGAAAAAAATTGCTGTGGAAATGGTGAAGGAAAAAGAACCGGAGAAACCCAAAGAGCCGGAAAAGCCGAAGGAAGAACTACCGAAAGTGGAACCGCCAAAAATCGTCGAGACGCCGAGGGTGGAAGCACCCCGGGAAATTGCGCAAGCCCCGCCACCGGCTTCCGCCGTCACCGCGCCGCCCGCAATCGCGCCGCCGTCAACGGACGTTCCCCCATTTGAATTCGAAGGCGGCAAAACCGTGCAAACCAGTTCCGATCCGGCACAACTCTACCGAGGCTTCGTCGAATACGCGCTGCGTTCAAAATGGATTCGCCCTGATAATATCGCCGACGACAATTACATTGTGGAGGTGGAAATATCGGTGGATCGCACAGGAAAGCTTTCCAATCCGCAATGGAAGAAAGGCTCCGGCGATTCGAGCTGGGACGATTCCGTGCGGGCCGCCATCGCCGCCACAAAGAGCCTGGACCGTCCGCCGCCTACGAATTTTCCGTCGCGGGTCATCGTTCGCTTTGATGTCCAGGACGCCACTGAACCCGTACTCCAATGAGCCTGAAAAAAATATCGCGCCATGGTCACAGCACATTGAACGAGCTGAACATCACGCCGTTGCTCGATCTGGTGTTTGTGTTGCTGGTGATTTTTATCATCACGACACCACAGATGATGAACAACCTGGAGATGACGCTCCCGTCCGGCAAACCGCCGCCGCAGAATCCCAATGAACCGAAGCCGAAGATCAACCGGATCCTGGTGGACGCGAAGGGCCAGGCTTTTTTAGACGGAGAACTGTTGGCCGCGCCGGCGCTCAAGGAGAAATTGCAACGATTGAAAACCGCGAACTCCGATCTGCGGGTGGTCGTGAAGGCGGACGACGACGCAGATTACCAAAGCATGGTCAGTGTGCTGGACGTCCTGCAGCAGTTGGACATCACTAAGGTCGGGCTTGCTACCGAAGGAGGGGCTCCGCTATAAAAATTTTCCAGCAAACCCAACCGACTCACCAAAATAACTGACCGGACACCCTTCTTGGAAATTTAAATCTAGTTGTATTTGCACCAACCTTTCCTTGAGCCATCAAATCGTAAAGTCAAAGGGATTCAACGGTTCCTGTTGCAATCGCCGGTAGCGGTCGCAGAGTTCGGCGATGGTGACACGCTCGACAATTTTCACGACGGCTTCGCGGACTTCTTTCATCACGCTGCGAATGGCGCAGCGCGATTCGTCGGGGCAGGAACATTTTTCGTAAAAGCGTTCGCTCACGCAACTGACCGGAGCCAGCGCGCCTTCGATGTGACGAACGATAGTTGCGAGAGTAATTTCTTCGGGCCGACGGGAAAGACGGTAGCCTCCGGCGACGCCGCGTTTGCTTTCCACCACGCCTGCCGATTTGAGGTCGTTAAGAATTTGTTCGAGGAAGCGTTTGGGAATATTTTGCTGCTCGGAAATCAGTTGAATGCGCACGACCGATTGGTCATAGTTCAACCCCAGCACCAACAACGCGCGTATTGCGTATTCTCCACGAACGGAAAGTTTCATGAACCGATAATAGAATCTACAGTCAAAACATCAAGAATTAACCTTCTGCATTAAAATGCGTGTATTTGCCAATTAAAATAATTATTAAAAACTCCATTGACATTGTAGAGATTAAGATTAATCTCAACCAACGTTACGGAAAACCAATTGAACAATATGAAGACAACGTTGCACGAAACAGCAGCGGCGAGCGCAGCAACAAATGAAGCTTCCTGGTTGGAATTGGTTCGCCGACAAGTCGGCTCCTTGAATTTTGGAGTCGTCCAAATCGTGGTGCATGGCTCGCGGGTAGTTCAGATCGAGCGCACGGAAAAACTCCGGTTGGTTAACCCCATTGCTGGAGCAATTGACGGAGATTAATTTTGCCGGCCAGATAACTGGAGGCAGTGAACCTAAATAAAAGCCAGACGACCAAAACACCTGGAGCGAGGCTGTAAAAACCGATAACTCAAAATGAATCCGA
>JBEEGR010000226.1:0-13770 GCA_041166985.1 Verrucomicrobiota bacterium
TTGGCAAAAAGGATTTTTTGATCATGTGATGCGTTCCGAAGAATCGTATTCCGAGAAGTGGCTTTATGTTGCCGAGAATCCAGTGCGGAAAAGACTGGCAGTTCGTCCTGAAGATTGGCCGTATCGAGGCGAGATTTATCTATTGGAAGCGCGAGGTCATATTTTGTAGCGGCGCTCTGTGAGCGTCGAATTCGGCGGTCACAGACCGCCGCTACAGGAAAATTGGTTGTATCGCCAAGGCTGATTTACTGCGACAATGGCTAATCGGTTTTTCCATCGTGAACATTTCATCCGCCATTTTTAATTGCAGCGCGCCGGACTTGGATTCGTGTCCGGATGAGTCGTTGCCTGAGTTCGCTTTCATCGGTCGCTCGAATGTCGGCAAGTCGTCGTTGTTGAACATGCTGGCGGGCGAACAGGGTTTGGCGCGTGTGTCGCCGACGCCGGGGTTCACCAAGCTCATCAACATTTTCACGATGAACAAAACGTGGCGGCTCGTGGATCTGCCGGGCTATGGCTACGCGCATATCGCGCGGAAGGACAGCGCGCGTTTCAATCACGCGGTGACTAATTACCTGGAACATCGAACGAATCTTTGCAGTGTCTTTGCGCTCATCGAATCCGGATTACCGCCGCAGGACATTGATATCGAGTTTGTGGAATGGCTCACGAGCAACTCGATTCCATTCGTCCTCGTCTTCACCAAGGTTGACAAAATCTCTCCCGCGACAGCGCAGACGAACATCGCGGCGTTCATGAATCGCATTTCCCTATGGTTTGAAAAACCGCCAACGACGTTCACCTGTTCCGCAGAAACCGGACAGGGCCGGCAG
Source organism: Verrucomicrobiota bacterium (assembly GCA_041166985.1). Classification (GTDB taxonomy): domain Bacteria; phylum Verrucomicrobiota; class Verrucomicrobiia; order Limisphaerales; family DASXHY01; genus DASXHY01. The sequence continues at coordinate 834 of JBEEGR010000226.1, forward strand.
GAGTTGCTGGGTGTGATTGATGAGGCGATGACTGCCATTCGAGCGGAGTGGAAAAAACCCACAACGTCCGCCGAAGGCTTGCAGTCACGCGCGAAGCAACCTCGCAAACCGCGTCCAGATCGGAATCGTCCGTGGTGAAGGCGGAGCTAACACATTTCGCGGCAAATTTATTTGGCAGCCCCGCTCCGGCTCATGCGATTAATGTTGAATACGACTCCAGCCGTAATCTTTTTTATTCAATGAGTCGGTAAAAGTTCTGTAGCCCGGAAATAGAATTGGTCACTGTGTTCTGTCCGTTGACGATACTCGGTGATGGAGAAACGGTGGTCCAAGCGGCTGATGAAACGAGGTTCGTGGTAGATTGCAACGTGAATCCGGCAGCATTCAGCGGCCACGACAAAATCACATTGGATCCGGAAAGCGTCAGTGCCAGTTGCGGCAGTGGCAACGAAAAGCTGAACACCGTGCCATTTCCCGAACTGCCGCCATTCAGCGCGGTCCCAAACAGGGTGTTGGCTAATAAAATCAAGCCACCCGCGGGATTCGCTCCGTCGCTGCCGGAGGTGAAATTATAAAGGGTCATAAAGCCCGTGCCGTCGGTGTTGACGGCGAACACCGTGCCATAGCCCGCGCTGCCGCCACCAACCAGCGTCCCATACAGGGTGTTGCCCGATAAAATCAATCCGGCATTAGGAGCAGCTCCGTCGCTATTGGTGAGAGAGCCTCCAAAGAGTTCCGAGAAAGTATGCAGAAGCGTGAAGCCCGTGCCATTGGTGTTGACGGCGAACACCGTGCCATTCCCTGAACTGCCGCCATACGCCGTCCCATACAGCGTGTCGCCCGATAAGATAACTCCGGACACTGGATAAGCTCCATCGTTGCCTTGAGTAAAACTGTAAACGTTCGTGAAAAACGTGCCATCGATGCTCGCGGCGAACACCGTGCCGCCGCCAAAGCTGCCGCCGGTTCTCGTCGTCCCATACAGGATGTTGCCCGATAAAATCAATCCGGCATACGGAGCGACTCCATCGCTGTCGCCACTAAAATTATACAAGATCGTAAAATCGGTGCCGTCAGTGTTGATCTTGAAAATCGTGCCACGGTTTCTACTGCCGGCCTGTTGCGCAGTCCCATAGAGGGTGTTGCCTGACAAAATCAATCCGCCGGTAGGAAAAACTCCATCGCTATTGGTGCCCTCGAAGGGCGCCGTGAAACTGTGCAGGTTCGTAAAACCCGTGCCATCGGTGTTGACGGCGAATAGGGCGCCCCAACCAAAACTGCCGCCGTTAAGCGCCGCCCCATACAGGGTGTTGCCCGAGACAATCAATCCGGCCCGTGGACTGGTTCCGTCGTTATCAGTGAAATTATGCAGGTTCGTAAAACCCGCGCCATCGGTGTTGACGGCGAACACCGTGCCTCCGCCAAAACTGCCGCCACTTATCGCCGTCCCATACAGTGTGTTGCCTGATAAAATCAATCCGGCCCACGGATTATTTCCATCGCTGCCGGAAAAACTGTGCAGATTCGCGAAGGTTTGCGCTGTCACCAAACCCGACGGTATCAAGCTGAGTCCAGAGATCAGCGGCAGGAGAAATAAATTTTTGATAAATGTTTTCATGAGTGATTTTTGCTCCGGCTGGTGAGGCGGGAATAGTCATTGTCATTGATAGGGCAGGAAAGTCCATGAATCGTTGGAATCATTTTCTAAAACGCCAATTAACTACACAGCAGGCTGCGAGTCTGCGCCACGTTCCCAGTCCTGAGCCTGCCACAATAGGTATTCGCAAATCTGCCGATGCTTGGATAATCTTTGCCGCGTGAAAATCATTTCCATTCGCCGCTGTTTTTCTTTAGTGGCAATCGCGTTGCTCACCGGTTGTGCCGCACCACGTAATTCGGTCATGCAGATCGGCGCGATTGATGGTTTGCTCGCCGGAGCTTACGACGGTCAGACAACTTGCGGCACGCTGACTCGCGCGGGCGATACCGGCCTCGGCACATTCGACCGGCTGGACGGCGAGATGATTGTGCTGGATGGACACATTTATCAGGTGCGCGCGGATGGCAAGGTGTATTCGCCGCCGGCGAACGTCACGACGCCTTTCGCCGCTGTGGTTAAGTTTCGTCCCACCATTACACGTGAATTGAACGGAGGCATTAGCTTCCGCGAATTTCAGAACCAACTGGATGCGCTGCTACCAAGTACAAATGTGATTTGCGTGTTCCGCTTGACAGGCACGTTCGGCAAAATGAAAACCCGAAGCGTTCCGACGCAAACAAAACCATATAAGCCGTTGGTCGAAGTCACGCGTCATCAATCGGTGTTTGAACTGGGGCGCTGTCGCGGGACAGCCGTGGGTTTCCACATGCCGATTTTTTTGAAGGACGTCAATGTGCCGGGCTGCCACGCGCATTTTCTGACGGACGACCGGCAGGCGGGCGGTCACGTGCTGGATTTTACACTGGACGAAGGCACGCTGGAAATGGCGGTGTGTTCGCGGATTGATCTGCGGCTGCCAACCGATGCGGACGCGCTGAAGGGAATTGATTTCAGCCGCGACCGGACTACGGAATTGGACAAGGCGGAAAAGTGATCGAGCAATATTGATGAAAACGTTTTACTGCGACAGTTGCGGGAGCCTGCTTTTTTTTGAAAATGTGCAATGCGTAACGTGCGGTCATGCGCTGGGTTTTTTGCCCGAGATACTGGATTTGAGCGCACTGGAACCTACCGGCGAAAATTCCTGGCGCGCGCTGGCCGCCGCTGCCAATGGCCGCGTCTTCCGCTCCTGTGAAAATGGCCGAGCGCATCAGATCTGCAACTGGCTCGTGCCACTGGAAGATGCAAACCCGCTTTGTGCGGCGTGCCGTTTGAATGACATCATCCCGGATCTGACGATAACCGGAAATCGCGAACGCTGGTTCAAAATGGAAAATGCCAAGCGTCGCCTGATTTACACATTGTTGTCGCTGAAACTGCCAGTAAACGGAAGCCCGCAGGAAAATCGCCCGGCGTTAAGTTTCAGTTTCATGGCGGACACGGCGCACAAACCGCCGATTCTGACCGGGCACGAAAATGGTTTGATCACATTGAACATCGCCGAGGCAGACGACGTGGAACGTGAGCGTCGGCGCGTCAGCTTTCATGAGCCTTACCGGACGTTGCTCGGGCATTTTCGCCATGAGAGCGCGCATTATTACTGGGACCAGTTGATCGCAAATACGCCGCGCGTGAAACGGTTTCGCGAATTGTTTGGCGACGAGACACAGGATTATTCAAGCGCGCTGAAATTATATCATCAGCAGGGGCCGCCCGCCGACTGGCAAAGCCGGACGATCAGCGCGTACGCGAGCGCGCATCCATGGGAAGACTGGGCGGAAACGTGGGCGCATTATCTGCACATGATTGACACGATTGAAACAGCCGCAAGTTTCGGCATCGCGCTGCACCCGAAACATCCCGCGGCCCAAACGATGACGGCTGAGCCGGAGAATGTTGCCATCGCCGACGCGGGATTCCGAAAAATCCTGGAAAACTGGCTGCCGCTGACTTACGCGTTGAATTCCTTGAATCGCGGGATGGGCATGCCGGATTTTTATCCGTTTGTCCTGTCCACGCCCGTGATTGAAAAACTTCGGTTCATTCACAAGACCGTGCAGGAAGTTCAGAATGTCCGGTGAACGAACGCAGACTTACGCCGCATTTCCCGACCGGTTCATCAATTGCACTTTGAACTCGGCCAACTGGTCGTCGTAGAAATCAACTGAGTTCGGGGTGGTGGTAACGGTGGAATCGAAGTTCACAAGCGTAACCATGGTGCTGTAAGTCGCGGTGTCATGCACCGGCAATACCGCGCGAATGCCGCCTGCCGGCCCCAGCCGGGAATAACAATCATTCTCGTGGATGTGTTTCACAAGCACGACCCGGTAGCCGAGTTTTCCCAAAAAATTCTGGTAACAGTTCGTGGTGATGATGGCCTCCTGCATCAGCGAGGTCGCTTTGCCGAGGCTGTCCAACACGCCTTTCAGCGGTTTGAAAGCGGGCCGCAACAGAATGCGCGCGAAGCGCTGGTCGGCAGTTTCACTGACAGGCGGCGCGTTATTAACTGGCGCCACGGGTTCTGGTTTAAGCATAAAAAAATCTTCGGTCGGAAATAATTCCTTGATCCGGCTCACATCGGCGGGAACAGAGTCATTGTCGTCGAAATGGCGGGAAAGTCCATGAATCGTTTGCTTTGACAGGATTCACGGTAGTGGGTCGGTTTGATTGGAGCGCGGCTCTGTGAGCCGCAGCCGGTGCGAATGCTTCACAACGTCATCAATAAATCGCATACTCTCTGCTTGGTTAAGCCGCTGCGGGTCATAGACCCGCGCTCCGCCAATTCAAACTGATCCACTACCGGCTCCGCTCGCCGTTTGCGAAAAAGATTTCAATAAGCTACGCTCTGCCTATGAAGACTTCGCTTCTCCTCGTTGCTTCAGGAATTTTCTTTGCATTGGCCACTGCGACCGCTTTGCACGCTGACCAGGTGGTAATGCAAAATGGGGATCATTACACCGGCAAGGTTTTGTCCATGTCCGCAGACACAGTGATGTTGGAAAGCGAAGTGTTGGGCAAAATCAATGTGCCGCGTAAAAACGTAGCGAGCCTTTTGATCGGCACGAATGCCGCCGCCCCGAAAGCAGTGGCCACTCTACCGCTGGCTTCTCCAGCCGCCGCTCCGCCGGTCGCTGCCCCTGCTCCGACGACAGCGCTGGCGAATACAAACGTGGATTTGTCTGCCGCCTTGCGCAATCTGGGCGCGAATACAAATTTTGTTCAACAGATTCGCGAACAGATGTTGAGCACGAGTCCGGAGGCGAACAAACAATACAGCGAAATGATCAATGGACTCGCGACCGGCCAACTGAACCTGAATGATATTCGAGCCCGCGCGAAGTCATCCGCCGACCAATTGCGCGCCTACAAAAAAGAGCTTGGCCCCGAAGCGGATGATGCGCTCGATATGTATCTGGAAGTGCTGGATAATTTTCTGAAAGAAACTGCGTCCGAGCCGGTCGTTGCCACCCCTGCTCCTTCACCGAAAATTCAACGTTAAGGCAACAGAACCGCGCGATAGAACCGCGCGTTGTTCGTAGAACTTAAATCCATCAGACTGCTTTGCCCGGCGGTATTGGTCACCGTTACGAGCGATTGCCAGGTCATAAAGTTGGTCGAAGCCTCGACGCGGAACGAGCGATTGGTTCCACCGGCGAGCTGGAAGCTGAAGCCATTCGTGGTCATCACCGGTTGCGTCAGCCAGAAGAGGAGTCGTCCGAGAAAATCCTGTCCGGCGACGTTGGCATTGTTGATGGCGGCGGTGCGCGTCGCAGGAACAAATGTGAAATTCGGCGATGTCGCGCTCACCGCATACGTGCCATTGGTGAGACCGGGCACGAGATAATTTCCCAACGAGTCACTGTAGCCGGAACGAGTGCCCGCATTGACGAGCGCGCCGGAGATCGGGCGATCAGACTCAGCGAGGTTGCCGCTGATGGAATAAGAAGCGCCGAGCGTGGCGTTGAAATTGTAACTGAAACTTCCGCTGGAGGAATTCGAGACTGCAACCGCGTTCGCGAAGTTGGCGGGCAAAATTGTGTAGCCGGCGCGGACGGCTGAGAGATTCCAACTCCCACGCGGCAATTGCAAAGTGTAAGTCCACTGATTGACTCCTGAAGTGGCGATGGCGAGTTGTTCATTGGCATCGCCAATCGAAACCGTCGGCGCGCTTGGTAGATTGCTGACCACTCCAGAGATTGCGTAGCGCGAACGCTGGAAATTTTTTCCGCTCGCGGAAACCCAATCGAGCATGACTGGATTCGTCCAACCCGGCGCGTTGGTCAGTTCGTAACTCACCTTGGCCACGCTCAAGGTGTAAGCGCCGGCGGGAAGATTAAAAGTGAAGTTGCCATCACTGGCCGTCACAAACGTGTTACTGCCTGCATTCACCGTCACGCCGCTGATTCCGGTTAAATAATCCGTCACTCTGCCGTTGACGGAGTAAGTGACAAGCGACGCGTTGAAATTAATATTGGAAACATTTCCAGACGCGGCGAATGGATTCGCGAAGCCGGACGGAGAAAAATTCCATCCCGGTTTAACTGCTGAAAGCGTATAATTACCGCTGGCGATGCCGGTGAGAACATAATCTCCGTTCGTGTCAGTGAAAGCGGATTTAGGCCCACCCGCAATGCGCGCGCCTTCAACCGGCATTGCGCCGTTAAGCACGCGTCCGCTGATGCGATAGAGCGTCGGTGAACCCACTTTTACCAGCACCGCAGCGGAAGCAGTTCCACCTTTCATGTCGGACACAATGCAACGCACGCGAAAATCTCCGCTCGCGCTCCAGCTTTTTGCCACACTTGCGCCGTTGGTAAAACTCAACGCGCCGTTCGGGTCATCAAAGTCCCAAAAATAAATCAGTGCGTCGCCATCGGCGTCGCTGCCGGTCGCGGTGAAAGTGATGGCAACATTTGCGGCAACGGTGGTTGAACTTGCGTTGATGCTGAGTGTCGGCGCGTGGTTGTTTGGAAACGTGCCGAGATTGGCCACCACATCAATTGACGGCGGAGTCGTGCTGTTTTTGCGAATGGGCGTCAGATGAATTCCCGCGAATGGATCGCTGAACGTGCGTCCAATGACGAGCGCGGAATCAAGTTTTCCGGCGGGTGAACCCGGCGTGACATCGAGCAGATGCGAGCCACCGTCGCTCTGTGACCAGGGAGCCCAACTCAGAAGAACACCGTTCTGCAACCATTGGTTCGTGCTGATGCGGCTGCGAAATTCAACCCAATAGTCGCGTTCGTCTTTGTTGATCTTCAGCGCGTAGAAAAGATTGCCCAGCGTGGTGGCCGCGTCGTAAGCATGAACGCGATACTCGCCGCTGTTCGTGACGGTCGTGACATTTGCGTCCGGCAACCAGCCGAGTCCGTTCTTGGCGCAGGCGTTGAAATGAAATTGCACGCCGATGGAAGTCGCCATCGTGTCGAAGGGATTGCCCTGTTCCTGATGCGTGCCGGGACCGATGATGGTGTCGTTGTCAGCGTTCCATGCGTTGGCGTGCCATAGGCCGTAATTGTGGCCGCACTCATGCACAACGGTTTCGACCTGGTTGCTCGTCTGGATCCAAATTCCTTTGCCGCCGACATAACCAAGCGCGGTCCACTCCGCATAGATCGGTTTGAAATCAATAAGGTCGCGATCATAATTCACCGTGTCGTAGCCATTCGCCTTCGCGACCGCCCGCGCGTCGTCCATAAACGTGAACGAATTGTAGTTGGTCTGGTACCAATACTTCGTGTGCGGCATCGTGAGCAACGGCGTGAACGTGGTGCGCATACCCGTGACGTTGTAAGACATCTCCGCCAGCCAGTTGCTCACGCTGTTCATCATGGTGGTGGCCTGGGCCGCCGTGAGCGACGCCACGGTGTCATCGGTGAAATTCACCCGCATGAATAACATGGTCTTGATTCCTGACGTCCACGCGGAAAGCGCGGCCGCCTTCGACACGCTTTCTTTTTGGATAAGCTGCTGGTTGTAAACTCCGATGTGTCCGGCGGCGCAGAAATAAACAATTTGTTTTCCAACCTGCGCCGCCGCCGCCTGATTAGACGGCAGTTTACTGACGCCACAAATTTGATCCGCATTGGCGACCGGCAATGTCGCGTCCGGAATTTCGCCCTCCTCCAAAGGTCGAACTGGATCTTCATGCACGGCGAGTTGGTCATCAATGGCGATGCCATACAGCGGAATCTCGCTCTGCGTCGCCTGCGTCACACGACGACCATAGACGTAGGCATTGTAGGTTTTGCCATCGAGCCGCGCGAATCGTTGAATCGGCGCCACGTCGCTTTCCACATTGGTTGCGCGGCGCAACGCCAGCACTGCGAGTTCTCCGCTGCTGCTCACGCGCTCTTCCAGTTGCGCGAGAATTTCCGGCGGCAGCTCCTGGCGAATGCTCATCGGCACCGCCTGTCGCAGCGCTTCTTCCGGGTTGGATTGAATCAACGCTTTGACGAGCGCGCGCCGTTCCTTCGCGAATCTCACACCTTCGTTGACCAGAATGCGACGTTTAGCGGGCGACGTTGCGCTATAAGTTTTCGCCCAGTCCAAAAATTGAACCAATGGCTCCCGATCGGTGGTCTTCGCCGTCACTTCTGCCAACTCATCAATTTTTTTCGGAGCGACAATTTCAACCACGGAAGTTTCAACTACCGAATTCACAACCTGCGCTTCCGCAACACGATTTTTGGAAAAGCGCGGCCATAAGCAAACATTCAGAATCACTAAAAACAACAGGAGGATTATTCGTTTCATTCGCATGGCATTAACTGCCGTCCAGCGTCTGAATATCGTGGCGAAGTTGCCATACCTTGTTCCCCTACTGATTGCATAAAATTGACACTACTCCTCCACGTAGTTGACCATTTCAAGGAATTAGCCTTTATAACTACAGTTTGAGCGCGTCTTTGCGTTCTTACCGCCTTTGCGTCTATCCTGTGTCATGAATTCACGCGTAGTCATCATCGGTGGCGGAGCAGCGGGGTTCTTCGCGGCCATCACCTGCGCCGAAGCCGCGCCGGGCACGGAAGTCATCCTGCTGGAACGCGGGCCGCAATTCCTTTCCAAAGTAAAAATCTCCGGCGGTGGCCGCTGCAATGTGACCCACGCCTGCTTCGACGCGCGTGAAATGACGTTGCGTTATCCGCGTGGCGAACATGCATTGATCGCCCCATTTAAACAATTTCAAGCGCGCGACACCGTCGCCTGGTTTGAAAATCGCGGCGTAAAACTCAAGACCGAAGAAGACGGGCGCATGTTTCCGACGACAGATACTTCGCAAACGATCATTGATTGCCTGCTGCATCACGTGCGCGCCGCCGGCGTGAACCTGACTTTGAATTGCGGCGTTGACGCTGTGAAGCGGCGAGCCGACGGCCGCTTTGAAGTTTTCACGGAGCGCCGGGCATCCGCTCGGCGCGAAAATGAATCAGATGAACAACTGGCCGAGCCAGTGCCCGGCGCTCCAATCATTGGCGACAAGTTGCTTCTCGCCATCGGCGGATGCCGCACGCCTGCGTTGGGACAACTGGCTGTTTCGCTCGGCCACACGCTGGAACCGCCCGTGCCTTCGCTCTTCACGTTCCATATTGATGACCCGTGGTTGCGCGGGTTGGCGGGAATTTCCGTCGCGACCGTTGAAGCCTCAGTCCCCGATGCGAAGCTTTGTGAAAACGGTCCCTTGCTCATTACGCATTGGGGTTTGAGTGGTCCCGCCATCCTTCGACTCTCCGCCTGGGGCGCGCGCGTGTTGCACGAAAAAAATTATCGGTTTCCGCTGCATGTGAATTGGCTTCCGCATCTCAACGCGGAAAAACTCGCGGCCATTCTTCAATCGCGCCGCCAGGCTCAAGCGGCGAAGCTGGTCGTCAATTCGTCTATCACTCCCCTGCCCGCGCGGCTTTGGGAACAACTAGTTCTCGCGTCTGGCCTTGCGCGCGACACGCGTTGGTCGGCGCTCTCGCGTTCGGCGCAACACAAACTGATTCAGCAATTGCTCCGCACCGAATTTCAGGTCACGGGAAAAAGTTTGAACAAAGATGAATTCGTCACCTGCGGCGGCGTGCGCCTGAGTGAGGTGAATTTCAAAACCATGGAGAGCAAAATTTGTCCCGGATTATTTTTTGCCGGCGAAGTGCTCGACATTGACGGCATCACGGGCGGGTTCAACTTTCAGTCGGCGTGGACGACCGGCTGGCTGGCGGGACAAGCGATGGCAAAGGCGCTGTAACAAATGGTGTTTGCGGTGAGGCATTGGCCGACGCCGTCACCGCAGGCTGCTGCACCGCTTGCGAAAAAATTTGCGTCCACAGTGATTTGAAAAGCGCCATGCGCACGATGTCCTGATGTTTATCGCCGAGTTTGATGTCCTCCAGAAAAACGCCTTCGAGTTCAAATCCAAAACGGCTGTTGAGATTGATGTTGTGGATGTTGATGTCCCGCGAGTGCAGGTAAACCTTGTTGAACTTGCAGATCATGAACGAGTAATAAAGAAAACCGAACGTCGCGCGTTTGCCGATGCCTTTGCCCTGCAAGCCGGGTTCGCCCACGAGTTTTTTCATTTCCAGTTTCCCCGCCGCGCCGTCAATGTTTTCACCGCCGACGATTCCCACCGGCTGATCGTTGTAATAGATTCCAAAATAGTCGCGGAATGGATGCGTGAAATATTTTTGCAGTTCCAGTTCTTTCTCCGGAAACGCCGGCACGAAGCTTTCGCGCACGGCCGGGACTTTCAACCACTCGATGATTTTCGGAATCACCTCCAGTTGCAACGGACGCAGGGTGACGTGTTGCACGGTCAGTTGTTTGCGTTCCTGCCATTCATCCTTCACCGTGCTCAATGTGAAAATCTGGTTGTAATACTGGATGCCTTCGCCCGGTTTTTTTTCAGCGGACATCAAATTATCGAGCAGGTGAGAGGCGACGCGGAGGATCTCGTCTTTGCGCACACCATAATTCGTCAGCTCGTTGTAAAAACCTTTGGCCACGAGCTTCAGCATCTGGTCCCGCTGTTTTTTACCGGCTGCTTTTTTATCGTTGGGTTCGCTCATAAATTCGAAGGCGTCCGCAGCAGTGCCGCAACCCGTTCGTAAAGTTTGTTCAGTTCGACAGCGATGGCGGCAAACTCCCGCGCCGCTTCCGGGTGCGTTTCGTTTTCTGCGGCAACTTTGGCCAGATGCGAGCCGTAATTCAACCCTTCAGTCTGGGTGAGCAGGAGTTTGAACTGCAGGTCCGCGCCTCGGGCGAGCAGGAGGTCGTGCTCTTTGGTTTTGGCGATGGCGTCGCGTGTGGCGGCTTCACCGGAAGGCAAGCCCGGCGTGTGCAGATTCAACGTGCGGTCGGCGACGGCCAGTTGTTCAAGTTTTTTGGCATTTTCGCGGCACGAGGTCGAAATGTCTTTTACAAGGTCATCCAGTTCCTGGGACCCGCGTTTGATGAGGAGAAGTTTGCTGAGATTTTTTTCGTCGTTGAGCAGATCGTACAGGAGACTCGCGCAATTATTGCGGAGGTGTTGCTTCAAATTCTCCGGTTGTTCGGCCTGGGTCGCTTCGTGAGTTTGAATCGGCGGGGGCGGCTTCGGGCTTCTTTCCAGCGATTGACAGCCGCCACAAACGCAAGCAACTCCCAAGAGGATCGCTTTAGCGACACAGGAATTCATTGCCTCAAACTGCCTCACTTTGCGGGCGTCGCCTATGGGGTAACTACTCATCAATGAAGATATTCTTGCGCTCGGGAACTGCTGAATTAAAGTTTCGGCCATGAAACACTTTATCTCACTGAGCCTACTGTGCCTTGCTTTCAATCTTCACGCCGCTGATTCCGAAGAGGGATTCGTCAGCTTGTTCGACGGCAAAACGTTCAAAGGCTGGAAGTCCGCCGAGGAACACACGAACACCTGGAAAATCGAAGACGGCGCGTTCGTCACGCACGGAGAGCGTTGCCATTTGTTTTATGTCGGCGACGAAAAACCGTTTAAGAATTTTGAATTGCGCGTGGACGTGATGACCGAGCCAGGCGCGAACGGCGGGATTTATTTTCACACGAAGTATCAGGCCGTCAGTTGGCCGACGAATGGTTTCGAGAGCCAGGTCAATGTGAGTTATGCCGGCGATCCTAAACTGACCGGCAGTGTTTACGACGTCGCCAGTCTCGGAACGACGCCCGCCAAAGACAATGAATGGTGGACGCAAACCATCATTGTGAAGGGCGACAAAATCATCACGAAGATCAACGGCGTGATGGTGCTGGAATATCACGAACCGCCGGGCGTGCAGCCGGGCAAAGATTTCACGCGCAAAATCGCAGAAGGAACTTTCGCCTTGCAGGCGCACGATCCCGGCAGCGTCGTTCACTACAAAAATATCCGCGTCAAACGGCTCGACTAGAGCGAGTCTCAAAAAATTCCGTTGCGACTGCTGGCGGGGAAGCGGACTTAGGCTCACGACCCGGAAACGGCGCGGGTTCAGGCGATGGCTTTGCGGACGTTGCTTTCGATAATTCCCTCCGCGATGGCGTAGCGGGTGAGGCCGGCGACGTCGTGGATATCGAGTTTGCTCATGAGATGTTGCCGGTGTTTGTCCACCGTTTTGAAACTCACGCCCAGTTCGGCGGCGACTTGTTTGTTGGGTTTGCCTTCGGCAATCAACTGGAGCACCTCGACCTCGCGCGAGCTTAAACGATTGCCTTTCGAGCCGCCCCGCTCCAGGGATTTTTTGGAACGATTGCGAATGCGGCTGGAAATGGCCGGGCTGAAAAAAGTATTTCCCTTTTCGATCTCGCGAATGGCTTTGGCTAGGACACGTGAGGAAGTTTGTTTGAGCAAAAATCCCGCGGCGCCAAACCCGGCCACCTGCTCCACATAAGCATCGTCACTGTGCGCGGAGAGAATGAGGACTTTCGTGTCGGGAAAATCTTTGCGGATCTGCCGGGTCGCTTCCAAACCGTTAAGCAGCGGCATCGCGATGTCCATCACGACCACGGCGGGACGAAGCTTGCGGGTCAGTTGCACGGCTTGCCGTCCATTCGCCGCTTCGCCGATTACTTCGATGTCATGTTCGTGTTTCAACAGTGATCGAAAACCTTCCCGGACCATCCGATGGTCTTCAGCCAGCAGCACAGTGATTCTTTTCATACGTTCAATCTTTGCCGTTGTCGGACGATTTCAACGACCTTTTCGCGACCGCCGCGCCCAGCGGAATTTCCACCTGAATGGTGGTGCCGTTGCCGGGCGACGAAGCGATGTCGAGACTGCCGCCGACCATCTCCAGCCGTTCGCGGATGCCAAGCAGACCGAGGCTTTTGTTCCGCTTGGCGTGCAACACCTTTTTGACGGCGAAA
>JBEEGR010000227.1:0-6803 GCA_041166985.1 Verrucomicrobiota bacterium
GACGCCCCGAAGAAACATCCATAATCCACATCGGCTGCGGATTTTCCTCAAACAAAAACCGGTGGTTCGCTTCAGATTCGCGGAGCGCTTTTTCCGCGGCGTCGCGGCTGTTGAGTTTTTGAAGCAATTGCTCGTTGACGCGGTGCAATTCAGAAACTTCCCGCTTGGCTTCATACTCCCAGCGGCTGCGCAGAAGTTCCTCCTGGGTTCGGGTCTGTTCCTGAGTCGAAAAGCGTGTTTCCAGATGCCCCATTCCGACCAGCAACAGCACGGAAGCAAACAGAAAAAAGCCGTCGCGCATCAGTTCTGAACACGCGGAGTTGGTCATTTGCAGCGGCCCCACCAGGTGCATCAAGGCCAAAGATGAAAAAGCGGTGACGAGAAACCAGCCTGCGCGTTGCGCGCCGAACCGGCGAACGAGCCGCAAACCATACGAAGGAACCACCAATTGTAAGGCGCCTGCTGTGACGCTGAAAGCTCCGTAACCGCTCATAAAATCTCCCATCCGTCTCCGAAAAAGACAAAGACTGTTTCTCTTTGAGACGCTTTTGTTCTTTTGCCCATAATCGCCGATTGCCGCATCATAATCCTGAACCAGTGTGCAATTAGCAAACGGCGGGCCAAAGTCAGCAGCGCGGGAAAATTACTCGCTGAAGAAGGAAATCCCTGCTTCAAAAGATTCTTCTACAAATCTTTTGAGCCAGGATGGAGCGGCTCATGGAAAAGTTTTTTAAACTCAGAAGAATGGATTGTTCGCCTTCTCTTCCGCCACTGTTGTCAACGGCCCGTGACCGGGACAAATCAGCGTGGTCGGCGGCAATGAAAAAATCTGCTCGCGCACTTTTTGCTTGGCCAACGCTGCGTGCTGTGGCGCGCCACCCATGGACCCGGCAAAAAGCGCGTCGCCAACCATCGCGACGTAAGGAGCGTCTTCCGACCAGTTGCCGATGATGTAAGTCACGCCGTCGTCCGCATGGCCGGGCGTTTCGCGGTTCGTGATGCGAAGACTGCCGAGATGAAGGCAATCGTTGCGGCGATTTCGGTGCTGAGGCAACGCGCCTTTGGTGTCGGTGTGGAGAAAGATTTTCGGAAACGCCTCGCGAATCCGCGCCAGACCGCCGGTGTGATCCTGATGATCGTGCGTGATGAACAAATGTTTCAACTGTATCTGTTCCTGCTCCACCATTTTCAAAACCGGTTCCGCATCCCAGCCGGTATCAAACAAGGCCGCCTCACGCGTGACTTCGTCCCAGACCAAATAACAATGCACGGTGTTCCCGTTTTGCGTGGTGCTGATTTGCCGCAACTCCCGCCACTGGCTCAGATCTTTCGGCGAAGGCAGCCAGCCTTGTTCGATGCGTTCCAGTTTCGCGGGGTTCAGTTCGATGACAGTGCTGAAAGCGAGAAAGCTGATTTTCCGGGGCAGTTTTCCCGTTTCTTCCAAAGCGGCAATTTCACTGGCCGACAAGCCCGTCACGGTCGTCATGTTGGCGACGGAAAAATTAGTCATCGCCCGCGCTTTGCGGATGATATCGCCCAGATGATCTTCAAGTTGCATGGTGAAACGTTAGCGGGCGCGAATTGGAGTTCAAGCTTTACCGCGTGAGCCGTGGTTTGACCTTGTTCCCTCCACCACCTTGTGGCACTGTAACGTCAGATAAAATTTATGAACAAACCTAAAGTAGTTGCCTATTTGAAACCGAGTTGCGGCTGGAGCCAGGGCGTGCGCGCCGTCATGCGCAAATATGATTTGCCCTTTGAAGATCGCGACATCATCAATGACCCGTTGCAACGCCAGGAAATGATCGAGCGAAGCGGCCAGATGCTCAGCCCGTGCGTTGAGATTGATGGCCACATGCTGCCCGACATCAGCGGAGAAGAAGTCGAAGCTTACATGCTCGCCAAAGGCCTGGTGCAACCTGTCAATCGCGAAGCCGACTCTCCTACCAATCAGCCTTGCGCTCACGAGATGCCGCAAGAGTCGCCGCTGCAGTTTAAGCGATAAGCGAATTCGTTTTATGCCAGACGCGAAGGTGTAAACCTTCGCGTTTTTTATTTGGGAGGGATGGCGTGTCGCCGTCCCTGAATAAAGTTTGGGACGGCAACATGCCGTCCCTCCCATGACAATAAAGTTGCCAGCTTGAATGCGCTGTCGCACTTTTCGCGTAATGCAGATTGTTTCTTCAATTGCCGCCATGCAGCGTCTGGCTTTGCGCTGGCGCCGGCAAAGTGTGCGCATCGGCTTTGTGCCGACGATGGGTTATTTGCACGCCGGTCATTTGAGTCTGGTCAAACGCGCGCGGCAACTCGTGGGAAAGAACGGCAAAGTCGTCGTAAGCATTTACGTGAACCCCACGCAGTTCGGGCCGAAGGAAGATTTCTCCCGTTATCCGCGCAACTTGAAACGCGATTTAAAACTCTGTCGTGAGGAAGGCGCGGATATTGTGTTCACACCAGGCGATGAGGAGATGTATCCGAAAAGTTTGGGTTCGACGGAGTCTCGCCCCGCCAATGTTGGTTTCAGCACTTACGTGGTCGAAGACAAACTTTCGCAAAGAATGGAAGGCGCGTCGCGACCCGGCCATTTTCGAGGCGTCACGACCGTGGTGGCCAAGCTGTTCAATATTGTGCTACCCGATCTCGCGGTGTTCGGCGCGAAAGATTTTCAACAGGCCGCAATCATCAAGCGCATGACGACGGATTTGAATTTTCCGGTGAAGATTGTCATAGCGCCAACCTTGCGCGAAGCCGACGGCCTTGCGATGAGTTCACGGAACAAATATCTCGAGGGCGAATTACGAACTCAGGCGGTCGTGTTGTGGCGTTCGATTCAACACGCGCGGGCGGCCGTGAAAAAATCTGCAAAACCAATTTCTGCGGCGAAGTTAAAAGCGGATTTAAAAAAGCTCATCGAAACTGAACCAGCGGCGCGATTGGATTACATAGAATTTTTTGATCCCGAGACTCTGGTGCCAGTATCGAAAGTTTCGATTAATACACAAATGGCGCTGGCGGTATTTCTCGGCAAAACGCGGTTGATTGATAATGCAAACCTGTAAATTCGACATTTACAAGGGTGACAGCATGACCCGATTTGTTCTTGGGAAAAGCGGAATAAATTCCTTGAGCATTTTGGGTATAAATCCAAGCACGGCGGATGAGTACAATTCGGATCCAACAATGGACAAAATCGAGCATCTGATAGGAGCTTGGAGCTTTAACGGTTTTTTGATGTTTAATCTTTACCCGCTCCGAGCTTCCAAGCCGAAGAATTTGCCATCCGACAATGATGCAGAATTGGTAAGACAAAATGCGAAACTAATTCGGAAGGAGATGGAAAAGTCAAAAGTTCATTTGGTTTGGGCTGCTTGGGGTGATGCCTTCGATGAGCACAGTTATTTGAAAGCTTGCCTTGAAGAAATTCTTTCGAAAACCAGAGGGTTGAATTTGACATGGAAAAGATGCGAATCTTTAACGAAGTCTCGAAATCCAAGGCACCCGTTGTCAGGACAACCCCACATAATTACAAAGTATAGTCGGCTCGTTGACTTTGATGTGGAAGATTATTTACGTAGTAAGTAACAAATTTCGCGATGAAACAGTTTGATTACCTCGTTCTCGGTAGCGGCATCGCGGGGCTTTCGTTTGCGTTGAAAGTCGCGGCGCGCGGACGCGTGGCCATCATCACCAAAAAAAACAAGGCGGAGTCGAACACAAATTACGCACAAGGCGGCATCGCGGCGGTGACAAGCAAAGAGGATTCGTTTGAAGCACACGTCCGCGACACATTGGAAGCGGGCGCGGGGCTTTGCAAGGAAGCGGTGGTGCGGACGATTGTGGAGGAAGGGCCGGAGCGCATTCAGGAGCTGATCGAGTTGGGAATGAAATTCAGCGAACGCGAAAATGGCCGGAAGCATGAACTGGATTTAGGCAAGGAGGGCGGGCATTCGCAACGGCGTATTCTGCATGCGAAAGATGTGACCGGGAGGGAAATTGAAAGCGCCTTGCTCGCGGCGATTGCGGCGCAGCCAAACATTGAAATTTTTGAGGATCATTTCGCGATTGATTTGATTACGAGTCAGAAGCTGGGTTACGTCCGCGACAATCATTGTCTCGGCGTTTACGTGCTCGACAAAGCCAGCGGTCAGGTGGAGACGTTTGCCGCGCCGGTGACACTGCTGGCCACCGGCGGTTGTGGGAAAGTTTATCTCTATACGACCAATCCCGATATCGCGACGGGCGACGGGGTGGCGATGGCGTATCGCGCGGGCGCGGCGATTGCGGACATGGAGTTCATTCAGTTTCATCCGACCTGCCTGTTTCATCCGAAAGCAAAATCATTCCTCATCAGCGAGGCGGTGCGGGGCGAAGGCGGTGTGCTCAAGACAATCGATGGCCGCGAGTTTATGGACAAGTATCATCCGTTGAAATCGCTGGCGCCGCGGGACGTGGTGGCGCGGGCGATTGACAGTGAGATGAAAAAAAGCGGCGCGAATTATGTGCTGCTCGACATCACGCATAAGCCGGCGAAGTTTGTCATCGAACGTTTTCCCAATATTTACGAAACGTGTTTGCGTTACGGCATTGATATTACGAAGGAACCGATTCCGGTCGTGCCGGCGGCGCATTACCAGTGCGGCGGTGTGCAAACCAATGTGGATGGCGAGACAGACATTCCCGGACTCTACGCGGTCGGCGAAGTCGCCTGCACGGGATTGCACGGGGCGAACCGGCTGGCGAGCAATTCACTTTTAGAGGCGCTGGTTTGCGCGCATCGGGCGGCGGGGAGAGTGATGGCCAACAGGCAATCGCCGATAGCCAATATCAAAATTCCCGGCTGGCAATCAGGCGATGCGAATAATCCCGACGAAATGGTGGTGGTCGCGCACAACTGGGATGAGATTCGCCGCTGTATGTGGGACTATGTGGGCATTGTCAGAACCAACAAACGGTTGGAGCGCGCGTTGAAACGCATGGCGAATTTGCAGGAGGAAATTCATGACTACTATTGGAATTTTACCGTGACGAGTGATCTGCTGGAGTTGCGCAACATCGCAACGGTAGCGGAACTGATCGTGAAGAGCGCCTTGGAGCGGCCGGAAAGCCGGGGATTGAATTACAATCTCGATTATCCAAAATCCAATCCCGAATGGGCGCAACGCGATACGGTGTTGCGCAAGGAAGTTCGTTAAAAACGAAAACGGGCTTTGAGGAACACGCAGCCCGGCTCCTGTAGTTTGGTTCCGTTGTGCGCATCGAGCGCGATGGGCTTGTCATAGAAAATCTGGCCGAAACCTACCTGTAAATCGGCGCGCAGGCCGGAACGAATTTCCTGCCGCAGATTTTTTCCCGTGCGAACGAACAGGTTGGCCGGTTCTACCAGGGGTTTCTTTTCCAGATAAATCGGCGCGGGCGAAACAGAAACGCTCACCGAAGGTTTTTTCGTTTCCACGATGCTTTTTTGAGGAACCGCCGGAGTTGTGATTTGGTTCGATTTGAAAATTTGTTCGGAGGATTTTTTCTGGAGGGCATCGGTGCGGGTCATTGCCAGCGTCATGACGGATCCCTGCGAGCGGCCCGATTCCGGGAACGCCGCAACCAGAAGCAAGGCCACCACCATGGGCGACAGAAAGGATTCAATGGTTCTGTTCATGGCCACACAAATAGCACTGCCCGTACCAACTCTCTTTCCGCCTCGGAAGCTTCGCCTCAGAAATGATTTGTTGAGGTTTTGTCCTGTTGGCGAGACACATGAGCAACAAGAGTAGGACACGACACAATGCGGAAGCTCGCGGAAACAAATTATCCTGGCACTTCGCCTGTGTCCCCTATGCGTAACCTCCCCGGGGAATATTTTACGGCGTTTACGGTTGCTTTATCCTTCCCATCCCAGCGTCTGATTTTTAATATCGGCACTGTTAGTGCTCGGTTTGTTCACACAAACACGAGCATTTTCATTTTGGCACGCAAGCGGGGGAGACAGACTGCGGAGCGCTTCGTTCGATCGAAAAAACTCGGAAACGAGTATGAGACGTCAGCACATTTTAAAAAAACTTTTTTTTCCTGTCGGCTCGCGCAAAAAAACACAGCGCCGGGCGGAAGTTGAATTGCCAAAAAACTGGCTTTTGATGGCGGGGCTGTTCACCTTTTTTGTGTCCCATGTCAATGCAACTTCCACCAATGCCATTCCCAGCAACCTGTTGGAAAAAAGTTTAAAAGAATTGTTGGATATGCCGATCTCCATCATTGGCCGGCGGGAACCCGTGGCCAGAATTCCTGCCGCAGTTTCGGTCGTCACTCAGGATGATATCCACCGTTCGGGCGCAATGAGCATTCCGGAAGCTCTGCGACTGGTGCCCGGTCTGGACGTGGCGCAACTCGATTCCAGTCAATGGGCCGTCAGCGCGCGCGGATTCAATGACATTTATGCAAATAAATTACTGGTCCTGCAGGATGGCCGAAGTCTTTATACGCCGCTTTTTTCGGGAGTTTTCTGGGACACGCAAGGCACGTTGATGGAAGACATTGACCGGATTGAAGTCGTTCGCGGGCCGGGCGCAACTTTATGGGGCGCGAATGCGGTGAACGGCGTTATTAATATCATCACCAAAAATGCCAAAGATACTCAGGGTTTTCTGCTGACCGGCGGCGGCGGCACGCAATATCGCGGGTTCGCCGGTTTCCGTTTCGGCGATCAAATCGGCACCAACGCTTTCTTTCGGATTTACGGAACCTACCAGGATCATGACGACACGGTTCTGGCCAACGGCGATGACGCCAACAATAATTGGCGCATGGCCCGC
>JBEEGR010000228.1:0-5256 GCA_041166985.1 Verrucomicrobiota bacterium
CCAGCGGCAATATCTGGTGCGCGACCTGATCGGGCAACTGGCCAAGGCACGGGAGGATTTGCAACAGCACGCCGACAGCCTGGAACAGGTTGTGGCCGAGCGCACGGAGGAATTGAATGAGACGGTGCAGGAATTGGAAGCCTTCTCTTACAGCATCGCGCACGACATGCGCGCGCCGCTGCGGGCGATGCGCGGTTTTTCAAAAATTCTGGCCGAGGATTACAGCGCGCGGCTGGACGCCCAGGGGAAAAGTTATCTCGAACGTATCGGCAATTCGGCGGACCGGCTCGACCAATTGATTCAGGATGTTCTTAATTATACCCGGGTGGTGCGGAGTGACATTCCGTTGGTCCCGGTGAATACCGAAAAACTTTTAAAAGAAATCATCGAGTCGTATCCAAATCTCCAGCGCTCCGATGTGAAGATCGAAATTGCCAGACCCATGCCGGTGGTCCAGGCCAATCCGGCGGCCCTGACGCAGGTGTTTTCCAACCTGCTGGGTAACGCGATCAAATTCGTCCGGCCGGATGTCCCGCCGCGCGTGAAAGTTTGGGCTGAGGCAGATTCACAAAATCATTCCATGGCGCGTTTCTGGTTTGAAGACAATGGAATTGGAATCAACAAGGAGTCGAAGCAGCGTATTTTTCAAATGTTCCAGCGGCTGAATCGCGCCGAACTCTACGAAGGCACCGGCATTGGTTTGACAGTGGTGCGCAAAGCGGTGGAACGCATGGGCGGAAAAGTCGGCGTGGAATCCGAACCGGGCCAGGGCAGTCGTTTTTGGGTGGAGTTGAAAGGGATTGACGCTTAGAATCGGTCTCATTGATGAATAGGGATACGTCGCCAATTCTGCTGGTCGAGGATGATATCAACGATGTGTTCTTTTTTCAGCGCGCGGCAGAAAAAGCAGCGCTCACCCGCAAGGTCCAGGTCGCGCGCGATGGACAGGAAGCCGTCGGCTATCTGAGCGGTGAAGGAGAGTTTGCCGATCGGGAAAAATACCCGTTGCCTTGCCTAATCATTCTGGACTTAAACATGCCGAGAAAAAACGGATTCGAAGTATTGGAATGGCTTCGAGAAATGCCGCCGCTGGACACTTTGCCGGCGGTTATTTTGACTTCGTCACAAGCCGAGCGGGACCGTCAGCAGGCCTATGATTTAGGGGCCAAGGCTTATTTCGTAAAACCGAGCGACCCGGCCAAGCTCGTCGAACTTCTAAAGGTGATAATGACAGACTATTCTGAGTCAGAGCAGTCTGTTTGATAAGAGGAGCATCTCTTAAAACGGATGAGCGGCTTCCACAGGTCGCGGGATTTGACCGGCTTGCAATTTGCCGGATAAGGTGAAGTTTCAAGGGACTCTCTCTCCTAATAATTATGAAAACCTTATTTACCTCGGAAGCGATCTCCAAAGGGGCGCGTTCAGGCAGCATTCAAAATCCGGACGGTCTCCTCAATGTGACCTTGGGAAATCCATTGGAGCCGGGTATCGAGAAGCGCGGGCCGAATCCGGAACTGTTGTTCGCGGGCGCATACTCGGCGTGCTATCACGGCGCGTTGGTGAACGCAGCCAAGAAACTCGGCACGCCGGTCACAGATTCCAAAGTCCGCGCGCTCGTGAGTCTGCTGGAGGATGATCAGGGCGGTTACAACCTCGGCGTCGAATTGCATGCGCAGCTTCCGGGAATCGAGCGCGACCAGGCGCAACGCATTATGGAAGCCGCGAACAAAACCTGTCCTTACTCCAAAGCCCTGCGCGGCGAGGCTGCGGTGAAGCTGATGGTGGATTAGAATCGGGTGGTAGGGACAGCGCGCTGCGCTGTCCAGCGCCACGTAATAGCGGCGCAACGAATGTTGCAAATTTTCTCCTCCATCCATCTCGTTCCGCGCCTGTTGCGGCGCGGGGACGGCGCAGCGCGCCATCCCTACCTGTCTGCATTGTGTTCATCCGTGGTTGAATCACAGCCCGTTCCGCGCTGGCGTTGCGGCCAGTTTCAGCCATAGTTGTTACAGAAAGCCTTCACGGGATTTCACATTTTTATGGAAGATCAGATTTTAAAATTACTTGGCAGCCCGGATTATGCGCCGGCCAATGTGCCGGAGATGCTTCGGTTATTGCGGCTGCCGCCTAATCGTCAGCAGGAATTGCAAGGGTTGTTGCGCAAGCTCGAACAGGCGGGGCAGATCACGCGGACCAAAGGCAATCGTTACATCGAGTCCCGCGAGGCTGACCTCATCCCGGGTCGGATAAAAATGAATCGTCAGGGCAAAGGTTTTTTACAGCCGGACGATCCGGCCCTGAAAGAAATCATGGTTCCGGACGGCGCGACCGGCACGGCGCTGCACGAAGATCGCGTGCTCGTGCGGCGCGACGGGAAAGGGCGGGGGCGTCCCGATCGGCCGGGACAGGAAACTGGAACGGTGATTCGCATTCTGGAACGCAAGCGTAATCAGGTCGTCGGCACGTTGCAGCGTGGCCGCGAATTTCTTTACGTCATTCCCGATGACCCGCGCATGCCGCACGATATTTACGTGCCGGCGCCGCGCGATGTCGGTCGTCCGGCGAATGTCGGCGACAAAGTCGTCGTCGAGTTGCATGAATGGGAATCGCGCCACACGAATCCCGAAGGCGAAATTATTGAAGTGCTCGGTTCGCCGGACGAAGAGGGCGTGGACATGCTCTCCGTGCTGCGCCAATACAATCTGCCGCTGCATTTTCCCAAGAATGTTCTCGCCGAGGCGCGCGCGATTGGTTCGACGGTTCGACCGGAGGAACTCGCTGGGCGCGAAGATTGCCGGGCGCACGTCGTTGTCACGATTGATCCGGACGACGCGAAAGATTTTGATGATGCGATTTGTTTGCAACGGACTTCGCAGGACCAATGGAAGCTCTGGGTTCACATCGCGGATGTGTCGAATTACGTGAAGCCGGGCAGCGCGCTCGATGTCGAGGCGCGCGAACGCGGCAATTCCACTTACCTCGTGGATCGCGTGATTCCGATGTTGCCGGAAGCATTGAGCAACGAACTTTGCTCGCTCAAACCAAACGTGGATCGGCTCACGAAGTGCGTGGAGTTTCTGATCTCGAACGATGGCCAGGTAATTAAAACGAAATTTTACCCGGCGGTGATTCATTCCAAACGCCGTTTCACTTACAAGGAAGTCTTCGCTGCTTTGCAACGTGAACCGACCGATGCCATTGAACGAATGTTGCACGACGCGCATGCGCTGGCGCAAAAAATTCGCCGACTGCGTTTCAAAGCGGGTTCGTTGGAATTGGATTTTCCAGAAATGAAAATCCGGCTCGATGAACACGGGCACATTTCCAGCATTGAAAAAGTTGAGAACGACATTTCGCATCAGTTGATCGAGGAATACATGCTGCTCGCGAACGAAGCCGTGGCGGGCAAGTTGATGGGCCAAAGCATCCCTGCGATTTACCGCGTGCATGAACCGCCGGATGAGCGGCGCTTGAATGAGTATCGCGAGGAAGTGATGAGCCATCATATTCCGGTTGGGAATCTCACGAAGCGACCGGAAGTGCAGAAGCTGTTGCAAAAGCTCGGCACCATTCCGATTGGCGCGGCGCTGAAGATTGGTTTTCTGCGTTCGCTGATGCGCGCGCGTTACGCCGTTGAACCGCTCGGACACTATGGTTTGTCGAAAAAAGAATACGCGCATTTCACTTCGCCAATTCGGCGTTACGCGGATCTGGTTGTGCATCGCGCCTTGTTTCAAAAGGGCCACGGCTCAGTGCATTCGTTGAAAGAAACAGCGGACCACATTTCCGACACAGAACGCAATTCCGCCGATGCGGAGCGCGACAGCAAAGACGTGAAGTTGTATGCGTTCCTCAAAGCGCAATTGAAGCTGCCGAATCCGCCGAAGTATCCGGCGCTGGTGATTGATATTCGCAACTTTGGCTTCTTTGTGGATGTGCCGGGTCTCGCGATGAGCGGCCTCGTGCATCTTTCTTTTCTTGAAGATGATTTTTATATCTTTGATGAGGAGCGCAGCCAATTGATCGGACGACGCAATCGTCGCGTCATCAAGCTCGGCGACAAAGTGGAGGTGCAGATTGCGAAAGTGGACAGTTTCAAGAAGCAGGTGGATTTCCGTCTCGCGCGCGAAGCGGGGAGTGAAGCTGCGCGTCCGCAACGTGGTCGCGAGTTCGTTCAGAAAAAACCGTGGCAACGCGAATCGCGTCCGCAGGGTAACGCGCGACCGCGCGGTGAATCCCGGCCACAAGGTCAATCCCGTTCACCCGGTCAGTCACGGCAAGGCCAAGGTTATCCGCAAAGCGGGCCACGCCCACAGGGACAGGCCCGTCCACAGAATCAGTTGCGCACGCAAGGCCAGTTGCGAAAAAGCCAGTTGAGCACGCAACAGAAGTCCCAATCCAATCGCCGGAGGCGGTGATGAAGGACCGCGGCTGTGTGCGTAGCACCAGCCGCAGCGTCTTATCGCCCACCGCGAATTTTCCTATTCATCTTCATTCTGGCAGGCTGCGGCTGGTCTTTCAGACACAGCCGCGATCCGTCCTTTGTAGGCAAAACTCGGACAGCAAACTCAGACGTTGCCCGATTCTTTCATCCGTACGTTCACGGCGAAGATTAGAGTCGGATGAATACCAGAATCACAAGATTCGCGCTCGTCGCTGCGTTATGGCTCGGAATAAATCTCAGCCCGGCGGCGGAGCTTTCCTCTTTTCAGGCGAGCGATGGCGGCTGGCACATGGGGACGTTGGCGGTGGGAAATCTCGATAGCGATGCGCAACTCGAAATCGTCGTGCCCTATCGTAATTCTTCGGGCCAATGGTTTCTCGATGCGTTCAAACCGAACGGCACGCGTCTCGCCGGTTTTCCTTTTGTCGGCGATGCGGACATAAATGCATCGCCCACGCTTTATGATCTCGACGGCGATGGTCGCGACGAAATTATTTTCACCTGCGGCGCGCGGGTCATTGCGCTGCGCGGCGATGGCTCGATTCTCTGGCAAACCGCCATCACGCGCACCAACTACATTCCCGACAGTGGTTACATGGCGGTGACGAATGGATTTTATTGGTCGAACGGCGGCGGATTTATTTCGCGCCTGCCGACGACCGCGATTTTTTCTTCGCAGGTTTCCAGTCCGATGATTGCCGATGTGAATGGCGATGGCCGCAAGCAAGTCGTGACCGCTTGGAAAATTGATCCGGACAGCACAAGCGATTACCAGGATTTCAATCCGTTCATCAACGACATCTGGGGCTTTG
>JBEEGR010000229.1:0-10041 GCA_041166985.1 Verrucomicrobiota bacterium
GGGGTTGGGGAGTGTCAACGAAGGCGCGTGTATGCGACGTCCCGATTCAGTTGCTTCAACGAGGCGGGGCAGGGGGCAGTGTAAAAGCAAAAAGCGGTTGCGCTCGAGCGCAACCGCTTTTCGTGAGAGTAACGTTTCTTGATTAGGCCGAGGCCGCTTTGGACGCCGCCAGATCCGTCCGGCGTTGCGACATGCTTTTGAAGAATTCGTAGCCTTCGCGGAGACGACGCACGCAGACGTCTTTGTCTTCCAGCATCGTCTTGATGATGCGTAGAATCGGCTTCGGACGGAGGTAATAGCGGTGGTAGAATTTTTCGACGCTTTCGAAAATTTCATCTTTGCTCAGGCCCGGATATTCGAGCGCGCTTTGCTGGAAGCCGTCGCCTTCGACGAGGTCGGTCTTGTCTTTCTTGGTGAACCAGCCGTTCATCTTGGCCATGTCGTAGAGTTCCGTGCCGGGATACGGCGCGGCGAGACTGACCTGGAGACTGAACACGTCGAGTTCCTTTGCGAAGTTAATTGTTTGCTCGATGGTTTCTTTCGTTTCAACCGGCAGACCGAGAATGAACGTGCCGTGAATCACCACGCCAGCCTGATGGCAGGACTTCGTGAACTTGCGCATTTCGTCGGTGGTCACGCCTTTTTTGATGCGTGTGAGCGTTTCGTCGTTACCGCTTTCGTAACCGACGAGGAACAGGCGGAGGCCATTGTCTTTGAAACTTTTGATCGTGTCGTAATCGAGATTTGCGCGGCTGTTGCAACTCCACGGAACGCCAAGCGGGCCGAGTTTCTGCGCGATTTCACGGGCGCGCGGGAGGTTCGCCGTGAAGGTGTCGTCATCGAAGAAAAATTCGCGCACCTGCGGAAATTGTTTCTTCATGTAGGCCATTTCGTCGGCCACATTTTGCGCGCTGCGAACGCGATATTTATGTCCGCCAATGGTTTGCGGCCAGAGGCAGAAGGTGCATTGCGCCGGGCAACCGCGTCCCGTGTACATGCTGATGTACGGGTGCATGAGGTAGCCGATGAAATATTTTTCAATCTGCAGGTCGCGCTTGTAAACATCGGCCACCCATGGAAGCGAATCCATGTTCTGGATCATCTCGCGTTCAGGGTTGTGTTTGATCTTGCCGTCTTTGTCCTTATAGGAAAGTCCGTTGACGGTCGCGAGGTCGCGGCCTTCGGCAACTTCTTTGCAGGTGAAATCAAATTCCTTGCGGGCGACCCAGTCAATCGCGGGCGAAGCTTTGAGCGTTTCAGTCGGCAACACCATCGCGTGCGCGCCGACGAAACCGATTTTGGTTTCGGGCTTCTGCGCCTTGATGGCTTCGGCGACTTTGCAATCGTTCTTCAACGACGGCGTGGAGGTGTTGATGATGACGTGGTCGTAGTTCTTCGCGATGCGCAGGCATTCCTCGACACCGATATTGTGCGGCGGACAATCGAGCAGCTTTGAGCCGGGCACGAGCGCGGCGGGTTGCGCGAGCCAGGTCGGATACCAATAGCTCGTGACTTCGCGCCGCGCCTGATAACGCGCGCCGGCGCCGCCGTCAAAACCGTCAAAACTGGGAGGAGATAAAAATAGTGCGCTCATTCTGATTTAGTAATTGGTCCGTCTTAGTAAGTCCAAAAATTATTTGCCCGCATCTTTGATTTTCGCCAGCAACTCATCGCGTTGGGTCGTGTCGCCAGTGCCGCAACTGCCGCCGCTGGTTTCATGCTGATGCGATTCTTCTTTGCGCGAGAAGGCGGCCTGCGCGCCATTCATCGCCGCGCGCGGACTGTTGATGGCGGCTTTGGCTTCGGCGAGATGGCCTTTGCCAATGGTGACGCCGTTGTAAGCGCGTTGGGTTAATTCCGGCGTGGCCGCAAACGGTTTTGGTTTCGCGCCGAAGTTGTATTTGAAATTTTTCCAGTTATCGCCGCGTTGATAATTCGTGCCAAGTGCGCCGCTGGGGTCGTAACCGCAATGCACCATGCAGTTTTCGCAGCGCGGATCGCGGGCGACACCGTCCACGACGCCGTATTTTTCCCAGTTCACTTTGGAAAGCATTTCCTGATAGCCATCGTAGTGACCATCGGTCATGAGATAGCACGGAGCTTTCCAGCCTTTGACGTTGAACGTCGGAATCGCCCACGCAGTGCAGGTCAACTCACGTTTGCCCGCGAGAAATTCCTGGTAAACCGGTGTGCCGAAGATGGTGAACTTCTCGCCCCATTCCTGAATTCGCGCAAATTTTTGCCGCGTCATCTTGCGCGTGAGGAAGAAATCTTCCGGCTGTTTATTGAGCCGTTTGACCATGTCTTTCTTGGCGGCGTCGTATTCGTAACCGGGAGAAATGGTGTGGCCATCCACGTTGAGCGAAGAGAGGAAGGCGAACATGTCTTCGAGTTCCTGCACGTCGGTTTCTTTGTAAACCGTGGTGTTCGTCGCAGTTTGATAGCCGAGAATCTTTGCCATCTTGATCGCGAGCACGCATTCTTTGAACACGCCTTCGCGTTCGACGATGAGGTCGTGCGTGAATTCCAAACCATCCACATGAACGTTCCAATACATCCATTGCGTCGGACGGATAACTACTTTGCTCTTGGCTGTCGCGTCGGATTTGCGAATCGTTTCGGCTTCCTTCTCGGTGACGAGTTCGGCCTTCAGCAATTCCTGGAGCTTCAGTTCCATCTCCGGCGAATAATCCGCGGCCATGTAATCGCGCATTTTTTTGCGCATGAACATGCCGTTGGTGCAAATGTAGATGATGCGTTTCTGTTCGAGCAGGCCGGCGACCAGTTCCTCGATCTTCGGATAAATCAGGGGTTCGCCGCCGCAAATGGAAACCATCGGCGCTTCGCATTCCACCGCCGCCGCGAGACATTTTTCCAGCGGCACCATGTCTTTGAGTGAGGTGGAGTACTCGCGAATACGGCCACAGCCAGTACACGTCAGATTGCAGGTGTGCAGCGGTTCAAGCTGTAGCACCATGGCGAACCTGGGGGTTCGCCGCACCTTGTGTTTAATGATATGACCGGCGATTTTCGCCGACAGAGCGAACGGGAATCGCATAAGCGTTTAAATTAGAGTTTAGCTACTTGTTTAACGGGCTCGGCAGCCGGAGTCGCGCTGTCAGGCTGTTTAGCTGGAGGATCGGCCTGCATCAGACCCGGAAGAAGAAAGTCGAGCGGCGAAACGCTTTTAGACACGTTAATGCCGCCGCATCCCGCCACGAACAGCAGGACCGGAAAAAGTGCAAACCGCAGCCATTTGCCATTTGATCTCACTTAGCTGGCAGTATAAGACGAGATGAGACGTTCGCAACATCTATTTCACCAGGGACGCGTTCCCGTTTTAAAAATGTCACTAAATTCAAACAGAAAGCTGCCACTCCGCTCGGCGCTGCACTTGATCGTCGCTATTTTTCTTATTGGAGGAGTGGCTTTTGCGGAGGACGCTGTTCACCTTCAACCTACCGTAACTTCAACCAACGCAAGCATCATCGCTCGAAGTCATTTTATAAAAGCGCGCGCCCGTTTCCGGAGTGAAACCAATAATCCCGACGCGGCCTGGCAATTCGGCCGCGCCTGTTTCGATGCGGCGGACTTCGCCGTCAATAGCGACGAACGCGCGGAGATTGCGGAAATCGGAATTGCTGCCTGCCGAAAATCGCTGGCGCAATCCAATTCCGCGCCCGGGCATTATTATCTGGGGATGAATTTCGGCCAGCTCGCGCAAACCAAAACTCTTGGCGCTCTCAAACTGGTGGATGAAATGGAACGCGAATTCAGCGCGGCGCGAGCGATGGATGAGCATTTTGATTTTGCCGGGCCGGACCGGAATCTGGGTCTGTTGTATATGGAAGCTCCGTCGTTCGCCAGTATTGGCAGCCGCAGCAAAGCCCGGCTGCATTTGCGCCGCGCTGCCGAGCTGGCGCCGGATTACCCGGAGAACCGGCTGAACCTCATTGAACTTTATTTGAAATCCAGCGACCGCAATTCCGCCCTGCGCGAATTAAAAGCGCTGGAAGACATTTGGCCGAAGGCGCAACAGGAGTTAACCGGTCCCATGTGGGCAACGAGTTGGACTGATTGGAGCAGGCGACTAAAAAAAGCCAAACAAAAACTGGAAGACACGCCGAAAGCTTTGGAATCTCCGCGACAAAGCGAATGATTATTCCAAAATTCTTATAGCGGAACGGCCGCCGTCCAGCACGTTTCGCCGAATTTGCTTTTGAACTTTTCTACCAACTGTTCCGCCGCCGGTTGTCCTTGAATCAACGCGAACGTCGTCGAACCGCTGCCCGACATCAGCGTGGCGTCGGCTCCATTGGCGCAGAAGAATTCCTGAAACAAAACCAGTAGTGGATATTTTTCAAGCGCCGGCGTTTCCAGCGAGTTGTAAAACTCTTTGCCAGCGGCTTTCAAATCAGCTGTTTCCAAAAGCGAGATCAGTTTCTGCGCGCACCCCGGCTTTCCGTTCAGCGCCTCAGGAAAACGCGCCAGGCTTTGGTACGACCACGCAGTGGAAATACCGAAACCGGGATGCGCCAGAATAATCGAGGCGTCGCGCAACGCGGGGAACGGCGCCAGCGATTTTATATTTTCACCTCGCCCCGTGGCAAGGGCGGGTTGGGTTTGCAGAAAAAACGGGATGTCCGAACCCAGCGCGGCGGCGAGTTCGTGCAACACCTGCGCTGCCAGCGGATAGGCAAACAAGTCATTAAGTCCCAGCAACGTGGTGGCGGCGTTGCCGCTGCCGCCGCCAAGCCCGGCCGCCAGTGGAATATTTTTTTGAAGATGAATTTTTACGCCGTCTTTGATTTTCGCCTGTTGCAGAAAAACCGATGCGGCGCGATACACAAGATTCCCCGAGTCGGTCGGCAGAGTAACATCGCTACAGGTGAGTTGAATTCCGCTGGCGACGCGTTCAAAACTGAGTTCGTCAAACACCTTGACCGGCTGCATGACGGTTTCAAGTTCGTGAAATCCATCGACGCGTTTGCCGAGGATGTTCAACAGGAGATTAACTTTGCAGGGCGATTTTTTTTCCAGGCTCATAACAAAAAAGCGCCAACCTGCGGTTGGCGCCTTTTGGGGAAATTAAATTTCAATGCGTGTCAAACACGCGAAAACGGCTGCCGGGCACGATTGGCGCCACATCGCCGCCGCTGAAGCCCACTTCGGTGTCGGTCGCGAACATTGAGTCATCCATCAAGCCGGGCGTGTAATTGTCGGGATAAACCGGGCCAGGTGAAAAATGATCGGTGAAGACGGGATGATACGGCGGCAACGGAGCCGTCACGACTTCATAGATGCCGATGCCGGTGCGGGCGAGCGAGCGGTTGATGCCGCGGATAAACCCGGTGCTGTAGGCCATGTCCGGCGAATTGAACAAAGCGGTTTGTTCCATTGTCCGGCGGAATTCCCCGCCGCGCACGATTTCGGTCGTATTGGCCATGCCGCGACCGAACTTGGTTTCAACGTGGGTGCCGTAATTGGCGCAACCGGGAGCCACCGCGCCTGCGAATAAAACCACGGCAAATAAAGAGAAGATGTTACGCATAGTTCGATTTGTTAAGGCGAGATTAACGCGGTTTGTGCGGTTGTAAAGTGTGTTTTGACCTACTGACCTGCTCGTGGTGAAAAAAAAGATGGCTGATGAGGTTCAGTGAATTTACCGGAGCCATGTGGCCCGCATTCCTGGATGACATCAGCCACTCCGAGTTATACGCCGGTTTCAAGAGTCGTCAACAGAAAGATACTTTAATGACCGTGCGCATGCAGCCAGGGCGTGAACTCCTGATAAAGGCGTACGAGCGCCCAGACCACTCCGGCCAGCACCAACAAGGCAATCGCCAGGCGGCGGCGAGCCTGGGCGCGGTTCGGATGCTCCCAATACCACGCTACCCACACGCTCAATTCATAAAGCAATTGCAGCGGAATAAACATCGTGACCTGCGTAATGACTTCCGGCGTCGTGAGCACCGCGCCGAGCACAAGGTTAATGACAATCATGTAGCGCCGCGCCTTGGCGAGCGTCGAATAACTCAGGACGCCGATTTTAACGAGTACGAGGATCACGACCGGCAATTCAAATCCAAGACCCATGCCCAGCATGAATTTGCAGACAAAGCTGATGTATTCTTCCGCCTTCCATTGAAACGCGCCGAAACCGAGCCATTGCGAATAAAGCTGCGAGGCCGAAAGCGCAATCGGCATCAGGACGAAGTAACAAAAGCAAACGCCCGACGCGAAAAGGAGTCCTCCATACGCCAGACCCTGATAAACATATTTCCGTTCACGCAGTTTGAGCGCGGGGAAAACGAAGATCGCTACGAAATAAAAAATAAAGGGCGCGGCAAGGACCATTCCTCCGTAAAAAGCGACCTGAAACGCGACCAGAAATCCGCCCGCCGGGCTGAGGTTGATCAACTCAACGTGCAGTTCTTTGGCTTTCTCCGCCGCGTGCGAATCCTCTTCAACCCGCCAGCCTAAAACATGGTTGGTTCCGACGGTAACAGGTTCGATCTGAATGCCGACGAAGCGATTGGTGCCGAGTGAAAAAGTCTTTTCCTGTTCCGGAGTAAGTTGGTGAACACCGAGGCGTTCGTTACCGAAATGAACCGTGACAACCTGGTTGGTGCCGGGATAGCTGACGTGCGCCCGGGTCAGCGGCCATTTGATGATTTGAACGACGTAGTTTCCGGCGATGAGACACAGCAGCATGGCAAGCCCCAGCGCCGCCGCGCTTTTGATTAAAACCCAGCGCAGATCTTCGAGATGCTCGAGGAAACTTTTTACCGGCCCACCTTCTTGTTCCCCATCGAGACGTTCAAAGTCGTCGGCCATGACCAGAAGGGATCAACACCTTCAGACTTTCGGATTGGAGGATTGGGAAACAGTGGGGTCAACCGGCTGCTGCGGAGCGGAAGGCAGCTTGCGTTGAGGGGGCGTGTCGTCGGCGGCGGTTTGAATTTCGTCGGTGACTTCGCGCGTTGCTTTTTTGAATTCCTTAATACCCGTACCGAGGCCTTTGGCCAGTTCCGGCAATTTTTTCGCGCCGAATAAAATCAAAACAACCGCCAGGATCAAAACGATCTCCCAGCCGCCAAGCATTGCTGCAAACATTGTATTCATAAAAAGCCTAACGTAAAAAAACTAAGCCGGTCGGCCCTGTTAGTAAAGCGCCAAAACCGGCTTATTTAAAGGAGTCCTGCGACTCAGGAGGTTACTTCGCGTGCAACAGAACGAAATCATCCCGCCGATTTTTCTTCCAGGCGGCGTCATCATGACCGGATTCCGCCGGGCGATCTTCGCCATAGCTGCGCGTTGCCACGCGATCAGGGGAAACGCCTTTCGCGGCCAATGCTTCCCGGACGGCCAAGGCCCGGCGTTCGCCGAGAGAGCGGTTATATTCTTCGGTGCCGCGCTCGTCGCAGTTTCCTTCGATCAACAGCTTTGCGGACATGTCGGAAGTCAAAGCGGCGGCGACCGCATCCACTTTGGATTGTTCCGCGCCTTGCACACTCGAACTGTCGTAAGCGAAATAAACGGTTTGTGGCGCGAGCGTCTGGCGATCCTGCGCCATGCTGTCGGGATCAAACGTGGCAGCTTCGCCACCGCCCATCTGGTCAGGCTTAACCATTTCGCCCCCCTCAAGTTTGCCGCCTTCAGGAATACCACCGTTCTGGGTGCCGCTGGTGCCGGGCCCAAAGCGAGTCACTGGAGGAACACCTTTCTTGCGACAACCGGAGACGACAACGACCAGAGCCAGCCCAATCACCAACAGATTTGTAAGTTTTGTGAATTTCATATTTGTTCCTTTTCAGTGAAACGGTTTGAAAATTATTGCGGCGGGGTCAGCAAAATAAATTCTCCGCGGCGATTCTGTTTCCACGCGCTTTCATCGTGGCCCGGATCCGCCGGACGATCTTCGCCGTAGCTGATGGTGTCTACGCGGTTCGGATCGATGCCGAGAGCGACCAGCGTTTCGCGCACGGCCAGCGCGCGGCGCTCGCCGAGCGAGCGATTGTATTCTTCCGTGCCGCGTTCATCGCAATGGCCTTCGATCTTAACGGCGGCGGTTGAATTGCCTTTGAGATAATCGGCGACGGCGGCCACTTTCAGTTTGTCCAAAGTTTGCACCACGGAACTGTCGTAAGCGAAATGCACGGTGTTGGCTTTGAACTGATCGGCGTTCTCGGCCCAGCCGACGTGCCCGGGCGTGTCGTTCATTGGAATCGTGTTGCCGTTCACGCCGTTCATGCCATTTAATCCGTTGTCGGGATTAATGGGCTGCGTCGGTTCAATGTCGCCCACGTGTCCAGCGCGCGCGCCGGGGAGGCGGGTAAGGTCGGTCGGTTTTTTCTTGCAGCCGGCGACGGCGAAACTCAGCGCGAGGCCGAGCATCAACAAATTTGTAAAGCGAGTTACTTTCATGATTTTTCTTTCGTGGAACGGGCTATTTCGCCCAACTGGGTTGAGAGTTGTTTGAATTACTTCCCGAATTCCGGGAAACATCCTTGTATTGTTTCGTAGGCACGTCAAGCAGAGAGAGGACGCGGCGGCCACCGGCGCGACGCGTGAAAACCACCGTCCGGGAATTCGGCGCCCACGAAGCATCTTCACCGGCGACCAACTCGGTCACCGTGCCGCCGGTGGCAGGGACGACGCAGATTTCAAAACTTCCCATCTGCGCGGTGAACGCAATCCACTTTCCATCCGGCGACCATTCCGGCTCGGTTGGGTTCAAAACTCCAGATGTCGGAATGCGGATAGCGGGTCCGCCGTTGACTGAAACTTTGCAAAGTGCGCGACGCTCTCCAACTTTTGTGGCGAAACAAATCCATTGTCCATCCGGCGACCAGCAGGGCGAAGATTCATCTTCACGCGTTGCGGTCAACCGTTTCAGATTGCCGCCATCCGCATCGCAGACATAGACATCCGGGCTGCCGCTCTTGCTCAGAATCATCGTCACTTTTTTGCCATCCGGCGAGACGGCGGCGGCGGTGTTCAAGCCGGAATATTTCGAGAATGCCTGACGCTGGCCGGAAGAAAGATTATGATAAAAAATATTCGGGTTGCCGAGTTTGTAGGAGGTGTAATAAACGGCGAGTTGCCCCGGAACCCATGTCGGCGCGGCCACAATCGTGTTGTCCTGTGTCACCGGCGCGGCGTTATGACCATCGAAATCGGAAACAAAAATCTCACTGTTCCGCCCCGTGTCGGCCTTGAAAGCGATCTTTGTTTGCGCGATGCCTTTGCGGCCAAGCGCCTGCACGAACTCATCCACAAACGCGTGCGCCTGGCGACGCAGTGACGCGCCGGAATAGGCTTTGGCAACGAGCGCGTTTTTGTTGAACTTGTCGGTGACGCGACCCTGGAGATTGCCGTTATTGCTGCCGGCAATGAGATATTGCGCGTTGTCGCTGTTGGTGAAATTAAAACCCTGGACATAGAGATCGAATTTCAAGACTTCCTCGGCTTCACCGGTGAAGCCGGACATCGAGACCCAGATGGGCGGCATATTGCCCGGGGTAATGGTCTTGTTAATTTCAAATTCAGTAGGTTGTGCAAGGGCGGGCAATGCGAACCTGAATAAACTTCCGGTTAATAAAGAAATTATTATGAATGCTTTTGATTTCATCCTACAAGTTTTGCTAGAGCGTTGAGTTTAAAGGAAACCGTCCGTTGGTTTTCCGATGTGCCTTCTGGCAGTGGAACCGCTGTTTTTACACGGTCCAACATTTCCTGTACGGACCGGTCGATTATCTGATTGCCGGAGGACCGAGTGATGCGAGCCGAGATTACTGTTCCGTCCCGCGCTATCGTGACAGTGACGGTAACAGAAATGTCCTTGTCGGTGGCTCCATCAGGCGCGTTCCAGGCACGTTCATAAATGCTTTTTAATGCCGCATTAAAATTTGCGTAGGTCGGTCCTCCGCCCCCGGGGCCGAAGTCCATATCCACTTTAGTGCTCGATGACAAACCACCCTTTAGGCTAGATAGAGCGTTGCTTATTTCGGTCGTTCGTCTCGCGTCCGCCAATTCTTT
>JBEEGR010000230.1:0-8386 GCA_041166985.1 Verrucomicrobiota bacterium
AAGTATTGAACACAATCAAAGCGGGCACGCGTCCGTGGGGAATTAAAATTTCGCCGGACGAGAAATTTTTATTTGTGGCCAACGGGCCGTCGAACGACATTTCTGTAGTGGATCTCGCCACGGAAAAAGAAATCAAACGCATCAAAGCCGGCGCATCGCCCTGGAGCATGGAAATCGTGACGCGTGCCGAATGACTACGGCTCAATTATAAATGTGCTTTGCACAGTGATGCTGCGTGTAAAACCTTCCTTGTACGCCCGCGCGCGAACCGTGGTTGAAGCATCAAGCCGCACGGGTTTTTCGTAAATGGGCGAGGACTTCGTCGGCGCGCTTCCGTCCAGCGTGTAATGAAGTGTCGCGCCGGGTTCGTTGTGTGTGATGCGAACTTCCTGGGGATTTTTGAATTCGCCGCCGGGATTAATCGCAGGCGGCGGCAGTGTGGGCGGCGCGGGCAGACTTTCAATCCAGGCGCGAAGCAGTTCCGTTCCCTGCGGATCAATCCGGCCACGCGCAAGCGGCGGCATCTTGATCGCATC
Source organism: Verrucomicrobiota bacterium (assembly GCA_041166985.1). GTDB lineage: Bacteria > Verrucomicrobiota > Verrucomicrobiia > Limisphaerales > DASXHY01 > DASXHY01. The sequence goes on from JBEEGR010000230.1 coordinate 537, forward strand.
CACGGTGTTCACCCGCATAAAAAGAATGGAACGCCAGATGTCGTTTGGCGCGATGATGCGCGCGGCGTCAATGCCCTGATCAATGAGCACGGAACCATTGACGAGATTTTGCTGGGCGAGCGGCGTGTCGAAACGCGCGTCGAAGCTGGCCACCGTTCCTCCCGGGCGATGACAGTTGGCGCAATTGGCATCAAGCCACGAACGCGCCCGGTGTTCCGGCGTGCCAGCCGGCGTCCGCAAATCCGCGAGCTGTGGACTGGCGAGAAGTTGTTCATCCGTCCAGTTGCCCGCGAATAATTTCAAGCGATTCCAATGGACGAGCTGATTGTCTGATTGGCTGTCGGGGTAAATATATTTTCGGTTGAGCTGACGCGCCGTGACGCCGAGCACGCCGCCGGCGAGCGGCGTGTGGCAGGTCAGGCAATCCGCGCGGCTGGGGTAATACCATGTCTGCGTTCGCACGCCGGAAGGAGTTTGAATCGCAATGTTTTCGAACAAATTAGTTTCGAGCAACTCCGCATCACTGTTGTCCGCGCGCCATTTGTAAGTAACGCCGTAAACAGTGCCGGTGACGCCGCATACGAGGAAGCGCGTTTCCAGGCGACGGCGAACATCGGGATGCGATTCGTCCGTCGGCAGTTCAAAATGTTTTACAAAAATTGTTCCCGCCGGAAATTTCCATTCGCCCGTTTGAGCGAATTGGATTTTGTTTGAATCTCCAGCGGCGGGCGCCAGCCAGCGCCACTTCTCCGCGCCATCCGACCAGAACGGCGCATTCAATTCGTAAGGGAGGAGGTTCGTGTTGATCGCTAGAGTCTGAACGTCTTTAAAAGCGCCGGTCTGAGAAAGCCAGTGCGGGAACGGGCCGGCGGCGCTCGGCGGCAGGCGCAGGGAACCGGCTGACGCGGAGAGAGCCAGAATGATTACACCGCCACCAATAATTTTTTTTCCTAAGACCACGGGATTCTGCGCTGTGATGGGTTGCGACTGATCGCACTGAAGAAACGGACAACGGATTTGTTCATGACACGTTGGTTGTTCTGCTTGTGTTCTAAAGTGGTGATGGTGTGCATCCTAATCAAGAGTTTTGATTCAAGCAACTTCTCTGTGAAAACGCATTTTAAAAAATTGTTCCGAACTCAGCGGTTTCGACCTGGCCGGGAACACAGTTGAGAAATCCCGCGCAACGTGGAATGCTGACGCCGCTCTATGAGCGTCAAAGTCAAAATCTGCGGGATTACGAATGCGCCGGATGCCCAGGCTGCTGCCGAAGCGGGCGCCGATATGATCGGGCTGATGTTCTATGAAAAAAGCCCGCGGCACGTGACCTTGCGAACCGCGGCGGAAATCGCGCGCAGCGTGTCGCCTTTCGTGCTCAAAGCTGGCGTGTTTGTGAATCCATCGGAAGACCTGGTGATGCGCGCGATCAGCGATTGCGGTTTGAGCGTGCTGCAGTTTCACGGCGATGAACCGCCGGATTTTTGCACGCAATTCGGCTTGATGAGCATAAAAGCATTTCGCATTCGCGGCGCCGAATCGCTGGAGGGAATATCCCAATACCAAACCGACGCCTATCTGCTCGACGCTTTTTCGCCGACGACGCTGGGTGGCTCCGGTGAAAAATTCAATTGGGATCTGGCGGTTGAAGCGCAAAAGTTTGGCAAACCATTTTTCCTCGCGGGCGGTTTGACTCCCGACAACGTCGCCGAAGCCATTCAGAAAGTTCAGCCGTTCGGCGTGGATGTTTCGAGCGGCGTGGAGCTTTCGCCCGGCAAAAAAGATCACGCAAAACTGAAAGCGTTTATTCGGGCGGCTAAAAAATAAATGTGAAGTCGATATTGCCGTGGCCAAAAGGGAGGCTAAACTGTCGTCAGAGTTCAGGAATTAGTTTTCATGGAAAATAATACCGTAGTCATGACCAACGAATCAAATTCAGTTCCGGCCAAGCCTCACGCCGACAATGAAGCGTGGAAGGCGATTGTGGCGAAATATCAGGAGCCTTCAACGTGGCGGGCGTTGTGGCAGATTATTGATACGATCGTTCCTTACGGGCTGTGCTGGTATCTCATGTATATCTGCTTGCCTGTATCGTGGTGGCTGGTTTTGCCATTGGCGGTGCTGGCGGGAGCGCTGCTCGTGCGCGTGTTCATTATTTTTCACGATTGCGGCCACGGTTCATTTTTCAAATCACGCGGGGCCAATGATGCGGTGGGATTTCTCGCGGGCATTTTGACGTTCACGCCGTATTACCATTGGCGATGGGAACACGCGATTCATCATGGCAGCGCCGGCCATTTGGACAAACGCGGCACGGGAGACGTTTGGACCATGACCGTGCAGGAATATCTCGAATCTTCGCGCTGGAAAAAATTCGCCTACCGGCTCGCGCGCAATCCGTTTGTGCTGTTTGTCATCGCGCCGTTGTTTTTATTTCTGATCCGGCAACGTTTTCCGTCGCCAAAAGCCAGCCAGCGCGAACGCCATTCCGTTCATGCGATGAACGTGGCAATTTTGAGCATGGCGGTCGGGCTGGCTTGGATTTTCGGGATCGGTGATTTCGTGTTGATTCAACTGATCATCCTGATGGTCGCCGGTGGCGCGGGCGTGTGGCTGTTTTACGTCCAGCATCAGTTCGAGGGGGTTTACTGGGAACGCGACGAAGACTGGAGTTACGTGGCGGCGGCGTTGCAGGGCAGTTCCTTTTACAAACTGCCGCGCGTGCTGCAATGGTTTTCCGGCAACATCGGCTTTCATCACGTCCATCATCTGAGTCCACGAATTCCGAATTACAACCTGGAGAAATGCCACAAAGCCGATCCGTTGTTTCAACAAGTGAAGCCGGTGACATTGTTTTCCAGCCTGAAATCTTTCACCTTCCGGCTCTGGGACGAGAAACAAAGACAACTCGTTGGCTACCGTCATCTGCGACAGTTGCGCAAGCAGCAAAAGCAAAATCCCCGAACGTAAACCTGTTTAACCGCACATGGGAAACGTTGGAAGTAAGAGCGGTCACTACGGCGTCAGTATCCGGTAGAACTGCGGGGCCGAACCAATCGGGCGGATATCGTTCCACGTGGAGGAGTTTGTAACGCTGGCAAGGTCTGACCATGAATTGATGTCGGAAAAATTGGTAGAGGTTTGGATTCGAAAAATGGGCGGGACATTATAGGTCACTCGCAATTGAAAACCTTCCGGCACTTTTGCCCCGGCAATCCAGGGAATCCCATCCGTACTGTCGCTTTGTAGAATTGCGCCGTTAGCGCCACCTATCCAAAAACTCTGGTTCAAAAAAGAAACTGTTGTAAAAGGATCGGCGGTGGGAATTTTAGAGGAAATATTTACCCAGTTGGAACCATTCGTGGATTGCAGAACCACATTAGGCTCGCCAGAGGAGGAGCCGCAGACCAGATAGTTTCCATTGCCGTAAGCCACATCCAAAAAAGTTTGTATGATGCCTGAAGATTGAGATGTCCAAGTGGCTCCATCCGTCGAGGTGAGGATAGTGCCGTTCGCGCCCACGGCAACGAACTGGCCATTTAAAAATTGAACTCGATTCAAATCTGCGGTTGTTCCTGCAAACTGCACGTCCCAGGCAATGCCGTCGGCTGAATTGATGACCGTGCCGCCGTTGCCGACAGCGATATAAACGTTATTTCCAAATGCAACACCATTCAAATCACTTGCCGTCCCGGAAGTGCGCAAAGTCCAGGACAAGGTATTGAGTGAAGTGATGACCGTCCCCGCTTTGCCGACGGCGACCCAGCGGCTCGGACCCTGACAAACGGATTTAAGAATTTTGTTGGCGTTGCTGGTACGTTGGACCCAGTCAGTGGCGTTGGTCGAAGTATAAACGTAACCGTTTTGAAACATCACACCTCCGCTTCCTCCGACCGCCACATAATTACTCCCGTCAAAACCAACCGCGTTTAATATTCCCGTCGGCGAGTTTGCGGCAGTGAAGTTCATTCCCTCCCCAGCGACGAGAACAGGCTGCGCAACGGCGAGAGCGATGTAGTTATCCGCGCCTCGGATGATTTGACTGATGCTGATTTGGTAGTCACCGTTCCGAAACCCGTTATAGGCTGAAACCCAATTTGTCGTGTCGGACGACGTCCAATTTTTTCCAGCACCTCCAACCACGACGTAACATCCGTTACCGAACGCCATCTGATTGGCATCGGCCATTGCACTGGGCGGATTCGTTGGGGGAATCACAGCGGTTGTGCCATCAATCGTGCGGGTCAGGGGAAAAGCATTGTTTTGAGTGAGTTCATTGAACCACCCATCGGCAAAAGAAAGAAAACGATGATTCGAATTTCCCAATCCCAAGTTTCCACCATTCCATCCATTAAAATAGGCACCAATAATCCAATTGGTTCCATTGGAGGAGTGGTAAAAGTGGCCAGCCCCACCGGAACCTTTTCCGCCGGTTTCATCGCTCGCTGCCGCAACGAAAACGCCGTTGCCAAAATCCACCTGATATAGTTGGTGATTGGGCCAACTCGTTCCCGGCACAGGAAAGGATGGAGGAGTAAACCAATTTTGGCCATTAGTGGAAACCTGAACGGCCAATTGTTGATTGGGAGCAGGCAGCAGAAAAACGCCATTGCCGAAAGTTATCCAATTCAAATCACCTGTTCCAACACTGGAAACATTCCACGAAATTCCATTGGCCGAAGTCACTAACCTGCCGCCTATTCCACATGCCATGTAAAGGCCATTTCCATAAGCTATCGCCAGCAAATCGTCTGTCGTTCCGGAAGACTGTGAAGCCCAATTCAATCCGTTGCTGGAAGTAAGGATGTTTCCATGGTTCCCTACCGCAATAAATTGTCCACCGGCAAAAATGACTTTATTCAATTGCGACACAACCGGTCGCTGGCCCCCATCCCACGCTGTGCCGTCGCTGGACGTATGAATGACGCCGCCATCTCCGACCGCCACGAATTTGCCGTTCGCAAAACAAACGCTTCGCATTGTGTCTGAAAATGGGCTGGGATTACGCCAATGCCATTGGTCGAGTATGTCCGCGCGAGTTGCCATGGACGCGAGCAGTGCGAAACTCGAAAGAATCAGCCGGAACTTGGTTGGAACCAGAATTTTCATACTCCCTTTCCTTTTGGGGTTACCTCGAAGTTTTCTCCTTTTTGGCGATTTTTGGCAAGCTGAAACTGATAGACAATTTTCACCGTGGTTTGACCTAGCACCCTGTTTTCCTTTGCGCACTTTGCGTCTTTGCGTGAGAATCAAATCATGAGCAAAGTTGCTGAAAGTATTCCCGACGCCACCGGCCATTTCGGACCTTACGGCGGACGCTATGTGCCCGAGACATTGATGCACCCATTGCAGGAGTTAGAGGAGGAATACTTCCGCGCCCAGCACGATCCCGAATTCCAGAAGGAGCTGAGTTACTACCTCACGGAATTCGTCGGTCGCCCGACGCCGCTTTATTTTGCCGAACGCCTCACCAAAGAACTCGGCGGCGCGAAAATTTATCTCAAGCGCGAGGACTTGAACCACACCGGCGCGCACAAGATCAACAACGCCATCGGCCAGATTCTGCTCGCCAAGCGCATGGGCAAGACCCGCATTATCGCCGAAACCGGCGCGGGCCAGCACGGCGTCGCCACCGCCACGGTCGCCGCGATGTTCGGGATGAAATGCGTCATCTACATGGGCGCGGTGGATTGCCAGCGGCAGGAGCTCAATGTCTATCGCATGAAAATGCTCGGCGCGGACGTCGTGCCGGTGCATGCGGGCCAAAAGACCTTGAAGGAAGCCGTCAACGAGGCGATGCGCGATTGGGTCACAAACATCCGCCACACGCATTACATTCTCGGCACGGCTTACGGCGCGCATCCGTATCCCGTAATGGTCCGTAATTTTCAGCGTATCATCGGCGACGAAGCCCGCACACAGATTTTGGAAAAGGAAAAGCGTCTGCCCGACATGCTCATCGCCTGCGTCGGCGGCGGCTCGAATGCCATCGGACTTTTTTATCCGTTCCTCGACGACCAATCCGTGAAGCTTGTCGGCGTGGAAGCCGGCGGACTCGGCATCAAGCCCGAGCAGCACGCGGCGCGGTTTCAAGGCGGCTCGCTCGGCGTGTTGCAGGGCACGCGCAGCTACATTTTGCAGGACGAATTCGGCCAGATCCAATCCACGCACAGCGTCAGCGCCGGACTCGATTACGCCGCCGTCGGGCCGGAACACGCGTGGTTGCGCGACGCCAGCCGCGCCGAATACACCTATGCCACCGATGACCAGGCGCTCGCCGCCTTCATGAAACTCGCGCGGCTCGAAGGCATCATCCCCGCGCTGGAAAGCGCGCACGCCGTGGCCGAATGCATGGTGCGCGCGCCGAAGCTGGGCAAGGAGGCGCTCATCATCGTGAACCTCTCCGGCCGCGGCGACAAAGATGTGGCGCAGGTGGCGGACAAGGTGAAGTTGCAAATGCCGAAATAGTTCCGTATCGTTCCATCAATTATGAAACGCTCGTTTAATGCAATCATCAAGCAGGACGACGGCTGGTGGATCGGCTGGATTGAGGAAATTCCCGGCGTCAATTCTCAGGGCAAAACCCGCGTCGAACTTCTTAAGAATCTTCGCTCGGCGTTGAAAGAAGCGTTGGAGTTTAATCGCGAAGACGCGCGGGCTGCCGCCAACCAGGATTACGAGGAACAAGCCATCCTCGTGTGAAACGGCGGGAGCTAATCCGGCATCTGGCGACGCAGGGTTGTGTGCTTATCCGCGAAGGCGGCAATCATTCGTGGTGGGGCAACCCGGCCAGAAATCTCCGCTCCGCCGTGCCGCGCCACACGGAGATCAACAAGTTTCTCGCCCGGAAAATCTGCCGGGACTTGGGAGTTGCCGAACCGTGAAAACCAAATCGAAATTGTCAAACGACGTGCTCAACATTGTGAACCTCTCCGGTCGTGGCGACAAAGACGTGGCGCAAGTGGCGTACAAGGTCGGCTTGCAGATGCCGAAATAAAATTGGAGACGCGAGCATTCTCGCGAGGGAAATAAAATGAGTGAAAAACTACGAATAACCTCAATTCGGTTTCGCAACTACAAAGCTTTTCGCGACTACTCGATAAGCTTGAACGCAGTTAATGTTTTGGTTGGACCAAATAACGCTGGCAAATCAACAGTTCTCGGCGCAATTAGAATTCTGTCGGAAGGAATACGCCGAGCTCGTGCAAAAAGCCCTGAATTGATTTACGACAAAAACGAACGTCAAGTCCGTGCTTACTCCGTGCGGCTGCAAGGATTACCGATTTCCACGGAAAATGTTTTTCACAACTACGATGAGGCAACGCCAGCCACTGTCGAATTTCGTCTTTCAAATGGAAATAGTTTGAATCTGTATTTTCCAGAGCGGGGGGAGTGCTACATGATTCCAACTTCGGGTCAATTCATCCGCTCGCCATCGGATTTTAGAAAACACTTCAACGTCGAAATTGCATTTGTGCCAGTGCTTGGCCCCGTTGACCACAATGAAAAACTTTTTGAGAAAGAGGCCGCACGTTTGGCGCTTTTATCTCATGGAGCATCAAGAAATTTCCGGAATATTTGGCATCACTTTCCAGATGGTTTTGCAGAGTTCCGAAAAAAGATTCGCGAGACCTGGCCGGGCATGGACATTGAGCCGCCCGAGATAATGACAGACAGCGACAAAGCATATCTCCGTATGTTTTGTCCCGAAGAAAGATACCCACGAGAAATCTTCTGGGCGGGATTTGGATTTCAGGTTTGGTGTCAAATGCTGACGTTCATTTTACAAGCAAAGGATTCGAGCGCCTTGGTAATTGACGAGCCCGATATTTATCTTCATTCCGATCTACAAC
>JBEEGR010000231.1:0-9200 GCA_041166985.1 Verrucomicrobiota bacterium
ACATTTGGTCCTGCGGATTTATCTGAATACGCTTTCCTCGAAGCCGGTTGACGAAATTCATGTGCATCCGGAATCTCGTCATTGGTTTGTTCCCGTTGCCAAAGCGGGCGCGAAGTACTTGGCCGAACTCGGTTATCGCCTTGCCAATGGCAAGTGGGTGACCGTTTCCACTTCCGGCGCGACGTTCACACCGCCGGACACGATGTCGGAAGATACATCGGCGGAGTTCACCGCGATTCCATTTGAACTGCCGATGGAAAAATTGCTCTCCCTCGTCCAGGAAGTTGTGCAGGAAAATCTGCCGCTCGCCCAGGCTTTGCAGGAACTGCGCGAGCAAGGCCATGCCGGCTTGCCCGCGCTTCCCGCCAGCGGGAAACCGAAACCGTGGACACCCGCGCAGGAACAGGCGCTCGCCCGGGTCATCAGCATGGACTCGGTGCGCCGCGTCTGGATCGGTTCCATGGAAATCACGGAACTGATTCGCCGCCAGTTGATGGAAGAAATCAGTTCCGTGACCGCCGCTCAGTTGCAACTCAACGTGCCGACGTCTCCCATGGGTGAACTCACCAGCCCAACGGGCGGCGCTCAACCTTCATCGAAAGGTTTTTGGTTTAATGTGAACGCCGAGCTGATCGTTTACGGCGCCACCGAACCCAACGCGGTTGTCACCATCGGCGGACGCCCGATCAAACTGCGCCCGGATGGTTCGTTCAGTTATCGCTTCGCCTTGCCGGATGGAAAATATGAAATGCCGGTCGTCGCCATCTCCGCCGACCAAACGGACGGCCGCGCGGCGGAATTGAAATTCAGCCGCTCGACCCAATATCGCGGCGAGGTCGGCGCGCATCCGCAGGATCCGAAACTTGCGCCGCTCGATATCAGAAATTTCTGACGGATGAAGCGCGCGGTTCAGAATCTGATTCGCTTCATCGCGGGCGGGCTGATTTTATTCAGCATCGTGGAATTCACCCTGGCCTATCTGCGTCATCGCGCGGACAAACCGAGTTTGTGGCTTTTTATTTTAAGTGGCATACTGCTCTTGTTCGGCGGGATTTTATTTTTGGGAAGCGCCAGCCTCGCCGAACAATTAACCGACGATTTTGACGAATGAAACGAACATTCAACATTCAACATCGAACATCCAACCTCCAATTGGAGGTTGCGTTTCCCTTCATTGAATGTTCGGTGTTGGATGTTCGATGTTCGATGTTTCCCTGATTCCACATGCAAGGGTATCTTTCACTGGTTCTGCACGCGCATCTGCCGTTTGTCCGCCATCCGGAGCACGAAAAGTTTCTGGAAGAAAACTGGCTCTTCGAAGCCATCACCGAGACTTACATTCCGTTGCTGCAAGTGATGGAACGCTGGTTTCGCGACGGCATGGAGACGCGCCTCACGCTCACGCTCACGCCGACGCTCTGCTCGATGCTGCTCGACCCGCTGTTGCAGGATCGTTTCGTCCGGCACATCAACGACCTCATCGAACTCGCCGAAAAAGAAACGCACCGCACGCATTGGGACAAGCCGTTCAACGAACTCGCGCACATGTATCACCGCCGGTTCGTCGGCATTCGCGACACCTATTTCGCGTGCGATAAAAATCTCATTGCCGCGTTCCGCAAGTTCCAGGATTTCGGCAATCTGGAAATCATTACCAGCGCCGCCACGCACGCATTGTTGCCGTTGCTGGCGAATCATCCGCAAAGTATTCGCGCACAGATTCTCGTGGCGCGCGATCATTATCGCAGTTGTTTCGGGCGCGACCCGCGCGGCATCTGGCTGCCGGAATGCGCGTATGTGGACGGCGTCGAAAATGTTTTGCAGGAGGCGAACATCCGCTGGTTCATCACCGACACGCACGGAATTCTTCACGCGCATCCGCGTCCGCGCTACGGCGTATTCGCGCCGTTGTTCACGCCCAACGGCATCGCCGCGTTTGGCCGCGACCACGATTCCGCCAAACAGGTTTGGAGCAAGCACGAAGGTTATCCCGGCGACGTCAACTACCGCGATTTCTACCGCGACATCGGTTTCGATCTCGATTTCGATTACGTGAAAAATTATCTCCCGGCGTCCGACACGCGCGGATTCACCGGCCTGAAATATTTTCGCATCACCGGAGGACTGGCTGAGAAATTGCCTTACGACCGAAACGCCGCGTTGCACACGGCCGCCAATCACGCGGGCCATTTCCTCAACGCGCGCATCGAACAGATTCAGCAACTCGCCGGCATTCTCGACCGTCCGCCGCTCGTGCTTTCGCCGTACGATGCGGAACTGTTCGGCCATTGGTGGTATGAAGGGCCGGAGTTTCTCGATTACTTCGTGCGCAAAGCGTATTACGACCAAAAAGTTTTTTCGCTGCTCACGCCCGAGGAATATTTGAAGAAACATCCCTCCAACCAGATCGCCAAACCGAGCGCGTCAAGCTGGGGCGAGGAAGGTTACTGGCGCGTCTGGCTCAACGAAACGAACGAATGGATTTATCCGCACCTCAACATCGCGCAGGAACGCATGACCGAACTGGCGCGGCGATTTCCAAATCCCACGCCGTTGCAGGAACGCGCGCTCAAGCAGGCCGGTCGCGAACTCCTGCTCGCGCAATCCAGCGATTGGCCGTTCATCCTGCGCACCGGCACGAGTCCCGGTTACGCGCGCAAACGGGTGAAAGATCACTTGCTCCGTTTCATCGCGCTGCATGAGCAACTCACGAGTACGAGCATTGATGAAAAGTGGTTAAGCCAGGTGGAAAGCCGCGATAATCTGTTTCCCGAAATCAATTTCCGGTATTGGGCTTAAAACATTAACCATGAGAACCAAAATCCTGACAATCATAGCCACAAGCATCGCAATCGCCTGCTTCACCCAAATCGCGAATTGCCAAACCAGCACCAACGACCTGACAGTGAGTGCGGAAACACAACTATTGATTGAAACCAATAGCACGCGGGTCTTTCTTGCCGTTCATTTAATTAACTCGTCCGACCACGATGTGACTGTATTGACCAAACACCTCAACGTGCAGACAGAGGTCTCCACCAATCGGACGACTTTTGTTGTCGGCTACGGCAATTCGACCGTCACGCACGACGGCCATCCTATTATCCCTTCGTTATACGACTTTTCACCAGTCACTCTCAAACCAAACGAAGAAGCATTGGTTTCTCAGGAAGTGTTGATGGCAAACAGTTCCCCGTCACAAACGAACTTTGTGGTGCAATACACAATTTCTTCAGAATGGGCTAAACGGTTTTCATTATGGAGTGGCACTGCCGAGTCACAGCCCTGCAATCCCCGTGTCAGAAAAGCCAGATAACTCTACCAACCTTTTCCCGAAATCAATTTCCGCTATTGGGCGTAATTGCGGCAAAGGAAATTCCGCCGGATGAGGTCGTGAAATCAGCGGAACAGGCGGCGGTGTTGGTTTTGGTTTACTGAGGTTCGGAGTTCCGGCTTTAGCCGGTCGGGACTCCTTAACGCGCCGAGCCGGTGATCGGCGTTCCGAATTACGGAGCCGACATTGCCTTCAACGTGGCCTGGAAAGAATTGGTTCCGGTGTTGACCCAAAGCACGGTGCCACTCGCGGTCGGTGAAGGAGTCGTGGGGAAATTCAGCCAACCGATGACAACTTCAGTGCCGCCGTTGAGCGAAAGGTAAAACGGGCAATCGCCGTTCTTCGACAACACGCTCGACACGCGGAAGGAGCGGCCATCTTCCAACATTCCAGTCACCTTGGCCGCGCCGCCCGTGGAGATTGAACCGGCGCCCGTCGCGGCCTTGAGCCGGGTGTTGTCGGCGCGTTCCAGAATAAAATCACGCAGACCGGCCTGCCGCGCGGGATTAAATTTCGGATTGAACACGTTGCGGTCGGCGTTCACATCCGAAACCCACGCGCCATCGGTCAGATGACCCGTCACCGAATCGGTTCCATCCGTGAGATCAATATGCAATGTCAGGTTCAACGGACTGAAACCGACGCCACGATTAACCACCACGACCGCGTCGCCATTGATATTGAATTGCCCGCGGAAGCCATAGCGGTTTCCGCCGATCAATAATTTTCCGCTGAACGCGCCGGAGGTTGTCACCGCGAGCGTGAAATAACCGGAATTGTCCGGCGTCACGCCGTTCGTGTTCGCCGCGAGACCCGCGTAATTGCCTTTCACCGCCGGGAACGGGCTGGGAACAAAGTTCGCCGTCACAGTGAGATTCGATTGCATCATGAACGTGAGCGTCGCGGCCTGGGAGGGAACGCCGCTCCAACCGGCAAAGGCCTGGTCTTTGGCAGGCGCGGATTTCAACGTGTAGGTCCTGCCGACTTCGAGCGATGCGCCGTTCAGATTCGGGCTGACCGTTCCCAGGCCGTTGATATTTAAATTGAGCGTTGCCATCACCACGTAAGTGAACGTGCGGCTCACTTCTGGCGAAACATTGCCAGCCGTATCCACGCTGCGAACGCGAACCGTATTCACGCCGGGAATGAGATTCACTTGCGCGGTCCAGTTCGCGGTTCCGGTGGCGGTTTTGAAGGAACTGTTGTTCACTTGCACTTCGATTCGCGCGAGACCCGCGTTGTCGCTGGCCGTGCCGCCAACCAATACCTGCGCGTCGGTGACGCGAGCGCCCGCCACCGGGCCGGAGGTGATCGTCACGGTCGGCGCGATGGTTTCACCGCTTAAAACCTGGATGCTCACGGGAGCGGAGGTGGCGCAAAGCCCCTGGCTGTCGCGCACAATCGCCGTGAGTTGATAATTGCCGGACTGGGCGGGCGTCCAGTTACAGGCGAAATTATTGTTCGCGCCGCTGGCAATCGCCGCGCCGTTCGCGCACAACGTCACGTTTGTGACCATGGAGTTCGCCCCGCTCGCCGAGCCGCTGGTTTGAATCGAAACGTTCGCGCCGAAATTAAATTGTGAAGCAGTCAACGGACTTACGATGCTCGCGGAAGGAGCCGCAGCGGGAGCTGAAACAATCGCGCCGGATGCGGAACTCGCGGCGCTTAACGCGCGCAACGCATTCACCCGGCCGAAACCAAAGTATTGATCGTAACCGGCCGCGCCGATGTCTTCGCTGGTTTGTTTGAGCATCGTCACGAGTTGATCGTAGGTGAGAGTCGGATTGGCCGAAGCCATCAGCGCCACCACGGCGGCAACGACCGGACTGGCAAAGGAAGTTCCGCGCCATGAACCGTAAGGGTTGTTGAGGTCGCGTTGCGTCGTCCAGATGTTGTCGCCCGGAGCGGAAACGGTGACGTAGCTGCCGAAACTTGAGAAGGACGCCAGCGAATCATCCGGCTCGGTGGCGGAAACCGCGACGACGTGATTGCAACCGGCGGGATATTGCACGGTGCTGTTGCCGAAATTTCCCGCAGCGGCGACCACGACCACATTACTGCTCCAGGCATAATTGATCGCGTCCTGCAACGTCGCGGAAGCCGAACTGCCCGCGATGCTGAGATTGATGACGCGCGCGCCGTTGTCCACGGCGAACCTGATTCCCTGGGCAATCGTCGAGTAAGCAGCGAATCCATTTGCGTCCATCACTTTCACCGGAAGAATTTTGCAGCCAAACGCCACACCGGCGACGCCCGCGCCATTGTTGCCGAGCGCGGCGACTGTGCCGCACACCGCCGTGCCGTGACCGAAATCATCACTCATCACGGAAGTGTTGTTCACGAAATCGAAGCCAGCCACAAGTTGTCCCGCCAAATCAGGATGCTCGGTGTTCACGCCCGAATCCAAAACCGCAACGATCGTCGTGCCCGTCGTTCCATCCCACGCCTGCATCGCCTGGATTTTCGCAAGGTGCCATTCGTTGCCGGCGTAAGTGTCGTTCGGAACCAACGCGGCTTCGGCCACGAAATCGCGTTCGGCGAATTCAATGTCCGGATCATTTTTCAAAGCCGCGAGAACTGCGTCTGCATTTTCTTCAGCCACGGATACGACGTGAACGTTGAGGCGGTGAATCGTCTTGCGATTTACACCGCCGTGTTTTTTGAGTTTGCCGATGAAATTGGTTTCCGAAAGACCGGCTTTGGGTTTGATCAGAATCTGTCCGGGAACGAAACGCGCGTTGTCTTTGGCAGAAGCAAGAAAACCGATGAAGATGCAGACCACCAACACGACCCAGAACAATTGTTTCTGACCCGCTATGCGCGCTGATTTATAATTCGTCTTTTCCACGGAACGTTTGGTTTAACTACTCCCTGGCTTTAGCTATCGCAGTGCCAGCGAAGACCGAACGTTCTCAATGGGAATAACTTATTTTAGCAGTGTCCAAAAATGAGGGAAGATTGACTGATTCCTTGTCAGTCCGCGGGAGGAGAAGAAAAACTGGAAGTGGTCGCGCCGAAAAAGCAGCTCACGCGACTGTCCCACGAAGAAAACGAACGTCCGAATCCAAGACAGATTAACCAGGCAACTGGAAAAATTCTGATTTGCTGATGACCTTCATTCTCGAAGGCAAACCCGGATTTTTTTTGCGTGTCGATGAAGCGTGTGGCCTGTCCACCCGAAAATTTTGCGCGGATGAACCACTCCGCTAAGACGGATTGTAAAATTCTGATTTAAAATTCAGTCCGGCTTTAAACAACCGCCTCACCAGCTTGCGATTTACGCCATCGCTCTGCCATCGAATAATGCTGCGCGCCGTTTCTGCGCTGACACCGTCGGCTTGCCTCAGACGCTCCGCACCCGCCGCGAAAATATTATCCACTGATCCAAAATGCCGGCACAGCGACTTCGCCTCCGCGACGCTGACGTGCGGAATGCCGAGACCAAAAAGCAATCGCCACGCTTCCCGCTTCTGACTGCCTGTGAGGGCGTCGAAAAATTGCTGCGCGGAAAGCGCGTCCATACCTGGCAGCGCGGCAATCTCAGCGACCTTAAGCCGATAAAGCTCGGCGACGTCGCGCGCCAGTCCTTTGCCAACGAGCTTGGCCACGAGCGCAGCATCTCCGCCCGCGATGTCCATTGCCGCCGGAGAACACCACTGCTCGATCCGCTCTCGAATCTGTTTCGGACAATCGGGATTGGGACAAAGCCGGACTTGCACTGCACCGCCTTCCTCGGCAAAAAGTTTCGAGCCGCATTCGGGACAAGTCTGCGAAGGATGAAAAACTTTTCCGCTTCCAGCCTGCTGGCCGAAAGCGAGCGCAAACATTTTGCCGATGGATTTAATCATGTCTTTCAACTGGAGGAATCAATTCAACGGGCGGCCTCAACGGAAACTGCTTTAAAAACGCAGATGTTTGACCGTCAACCCGCCGTTGATAAGTTGCTTCAGCGAATCAATGCCGATGCGCAGATGTTTGTCGAGGAATCCTTGCGTCACCTTCGCGTCGCTCGCGGCGGTCTTCACACCTTCCGGCGTCATCGGCTGATCGGAGACCAACAGCAATGCGCCCGTCGGGATTTCATTGTGGAACCCGGTGATAAAAATCGTGGCCGTCTCCATGTCAATGCCGATGCAACGGATCTTCTTCAGATACTTTTTGAACTCGTTGTCATGCTCCCACACGCGGCGGTTCGTCGTATAAACCGTGCCCGTCCAGTAATCGCGCTTGTGATCACGGATCGTGGTGGAGATGGCCTTTTGCAAACTGAACGCCGGCAATGCCGGAACCTCCGGCGGATAATAATCATTCGACGCACCCTCGCCGCGGATGGCTGCGATGGGCAACACCAGCGAACCGAGTTTAGCCACGTGTTTCAAACCACCACACTTGCCGAGGAACAACACCGACTCCGGTTTCACCGCGCTCAATAAATCCATGATGGTCGCCGCGCTCGCGCTGCCCATGCCGAAATTGATGATCGTGATGCCGTTGGCGGTGGCGTTCAGCATCGGCTTGTCCAATCCGCGAATCGGCACCTTATGCCACTTGGCGAAGCGCTCCACGTAATTGGAAAAATTGACGAGCAGGATGTGCTTGCCGAAATCCTTGAGCGGCGTGCCGGTGTAACGCGGGAGCCAGTTGGCAACAATGTCAGCCTTGGTTTTCATGCCTTGACCACGGTTGTCACACAGAACCAATGCGACGGCAAGCGCAAATCCTCAATGGCAAACTCGAGAAGAACTGCCAATTTTATCGCAAGAAATTTTTCCAATGTTCCTCTGAAACAATTACAAGGCCACTTCCTGAATCGCGCAGTTCTATTGCATGCTCAATTTTACGCCCATAGTTGGAATGAACCCAATCCCGACTCGCAAATAAGCCAATCACCAAATAGTGAGAGTCACGTGTAGGAGTAGAGTCAATCGCAACACCGCCTTTTTCAACAATCGCATCCATGACTTTTTGCCGGGTGCCAAATGCAAATTTTCCTGTGATGTTAAAATGTTTTTGTGGAAACAAAATCGGATTAGGTGGTGGTGAATTAAATGGCAAGGTTGTCGAAAGTGTTTCTCCGGCTGCTGCTGAAGTAGTATGTCCACACAAAGACTCCATGATTTCTTTGAGTTCTTGCTGTTCCTCTTCGGTGCAAATTCCATCAGCAAAAATCTTGTCAACCCTCGCAAGAATGTCAGTAAATGGCCAGACCGGCTCAAGGGGAGCATGCTTGTGAACCCATTCGGCAAAGAATATTGCTTCTTGTTCGTTAACGACGCCGTCAGCAAGGATTCCTGAACAAATACCAGACAATTGATCTATCAGTTTTGCTTCGTTGTTTGCGCGAGCTGCTTTGAACATTCGAATGGGTTGGCCATTTGAATCTTTGGGCACCGTGAGTTTGTAGGTGCGCATAATTTTTAGAGTAAGTTGTCCTGTGAAGACAACTTTGAGGTTTCAGCTCGATTTAGCATTCGTAAAAATTCTTTTTCTGATAAAATTTTGACACCCAATTCTTTGGCTTTATCAAGTTTTGACCCTGCTTCCTCACCGCAGAGGAGAAAATCCGTATTCTTGCTGATAGAACCAGTGACACTGCCGCCGGCGTCGCGAATCATGGTGGAGGCTTCATGGCGTCCCAAAGTTGGCAATGTTCCAGTAAGAACAAATGTTTTGCCAGAGAGTGCTCCCTGAGAGGTGGCTTTTATAGCGGAGCGTGGATGAATATGGAGTTCTTTCAGCCTAGACAAAAGTTTTCTGCCGGTTTCTGATTTGAAATAGGAGAGAACATTTCCAGCCGGGACATAATCAATCACTGGCAAAAATTTGGGAACAGCTTTACTCCCTTTTTGTTCAAGCTTTGTCCAAT
>JBEEGR010000232.1:0-10080 GCA_041166985.1 Verrucomicrobiota bacterium
CGCGTTCCCAGATTTTTTCCGGTGACGACCAGAGACAGACCACGAGTGAATGCGTCTTCAAGCTGGCCAGATTCCCGGAGCTGGCAGGCAAACCACCGCCGGTGGAGATCACGGTTTTTTTCCGGGCGGCCAGTTCTTCGACAATTTTATTTTCCAGTTCGCGAAAAGCCGGTTCACCCTGCTGTTGGAAAATGTCGGTGATAATCTTGCCCGTGCGCGTTTCGATGAGGTGGTCGGTGTCGAGAAAAGTAAAATGCAATTGCCCGGCAACCAGTTGGCCGACCGAAGATTTTCCGGTGCCCATGAAGCCGATGAGCGAAATATTTTGAATCAGACGCGCGTTGCTCACGGGCTTTGACTTAGCTGATTTGTGGCGGGTTCGCACGTTGTTTCTGAATGACGACGCGGCAAAGTCTGATACGGTCGTTCGGCAAATAAGGGAAAGATTTTAGGATGGTATAGACCTGAGGTAAACGCGGCAAAGCAACCCAATCGCACAATCCTTGCGAGAAACGAGTTTCTGGCGCACTAAAATTATTATTTAAAAAGAATTTGACACGAGGTTCAATTTAATCAAAATACACCACATTGATAGAGTATTAAATAGGTTGTAAACCATTAACTGAATTGAGAAAAATCATATAAGATTTAAAACACTACTGAACTAGTAGATTATATGCCCGAATCAAATTCCAAAACGTCCGGCGATAAAATAAACCTTAGCTGGCTTGATTTAGTGCAGCGACAGGTCGCCTCGTTGGGATTTGGGGTAGTGCAGATCAGTGTGCATGATTCACGTGTTGTGCAAATAGAGACGACGGAGCGATTTCGTTTGGAGGACCGTCACCCGACGGGCCATTAACCCGCGCCAAAAACATTTAAGAAACAACGGCTGACCGGTAAACCGGAAGTTCCCATGAAAAATACAAATAAAAAATATGTGGAATCCGGTTCAAAAACTCGAAGTAACAAATCTGTCGGTCCGCAAAATTAACCGTCGCAGCTTCGCTAAAGCTTATCCTGTAATCCTATTCCTTTTCTGTGTGACGCTTTCGGTTGGGAACGTCGTTTCAGCAGAAGATGTAAAGCTCGTCAATGTCTCTTACGACGTCACGCGCGAATTCTATCAGGATTTCAACAAGGCATTCGCCACCCATTGGAAGGAAGAGAGCGGTGACGCCGTAACGGTGAATCAATCTCACGGAGGTTCCAGCAAACAAGCGCGCAGCGTGTCGGACGGACTCGAAGCCGATGTCATCACGATGAACCAGCCGCTGGATATTGATATACTGCATGATCGCAGCGATTTGATTCCGCAGGACTGGGCCACGCGGCTGCCGAATAAAAGCATTCCTTACAATTCAACGATTCTCTTTGTTGTCCGAAAGGGAAATCCAAAGAACATCAGGAACTGGCCGGACCTTGTTCGGACAAATGTTTCGGTCATCGTTCCCAATCCGAAGACTTCCGGCAATGGTCGCTACAGCTATCTGGCAGCGTGGGGTTATGCGCTGAAGAAATCGGCTGGAGACGAGTCCAAAGCGCGTGAGTTTGTCGCGAAGCTGTTCGCGAATGTGCCGGTGCTGGATGCCGGCGGACGTGGGGCGACGACGACTTTTGCGGAACGCGGAATTGGCGATGTGCTTCTGACATTTGAAAATGAAGCGGCGCTGACCGTTAAAGAGGCAGGTGGCAAGCTCGAAATTGTCGTCCCATCCATCAGCGTGCTTACCGAGAATCCGGTGGCCTGGGTGGACGCATTCGTAAAGAAACACGGCACCGAGAAAGTTGCCCGCGGCTATCTGGAATATCTCTACAGCGATGCGGGGCAGGAGCTGGCGGCAAAATACAATTTTCGCCCCATTAACAAAGCGGTTCTCGCGAAACACACAGACCAGTTCAAGCCGGTTGAATTGTTCACCGTGGATGAAATCACTGGCGGATGGCAGAAAGCCCTTCGCCTGCACTTTGCTGAAGGTGGTTTCTTCGATCAAATCTACGAGCCAAAGAAATAATTATGTCCGCTGAATTTTGTCGAACAGGCTGGCAATTGGCTGAGGCTAAACTTTACCGATGGAACTATGAAATCACCCATTTCCTCAAATTTCAGAAACGGGTGAGCGACTAATTGCCGACCTCACCAGAGGTGGCTTGACCTGCAAAATTTACGAGGGCTGACCGGTTCTCCGGAGGTTCTTAGAAGAAGAAACTCCGTGAACGTAAGATTACGATTCGAACCAGATGCAGCCATGCCCAATATCGGGCGAGAGATGCTCTTTTCTGGAGGGGTTCTTCTTCATCACAACCAACGAACCAAAAAAGAAAATGAACCCTATGAAAATGACACTCCGTAAATTCCTTGCTGCCGGCCTTGTGCTGGGCGGCTTTATTTCCGCACCGCAGCTTCGAGCGAGCGTTGACGTGGTGATTGATGGCGGCAATGCCAGCCGGGCCGTGCAGTTCGACCGCGCCTCAAACGTTCTGAGCGGCTTCACAGTTTACGTGAAGGACGCGAATACCCGTTCGTATATTGGCGGCACCCTGGTCGGGAATCCGGGCCTGGGCACCGTCAACCTCCACTTCGCGCTGAACGGCGCGACAGGTGGCCTGCTGAACCTGCGCGACCAGATTGCCGAGCCGCTCGCTTATTTTCTGAACGGCGCAAGCGGAACTTCCAATGGCGTGCCGACTTTGGCCGTTTCCGGTTCCTATCCGGCGACGGTCGGCGTGAACGGTTCCATATTCAATTCATGGGCAACCCTGGTGGTGCCGTTCGGTTTCATCAAGAACCCGGCCAGGTCTCCGAGCCTCGCCAACGTCACTAACCTGACGCAGCGCCAGATTGTTTACCTGCAAAGCGCATCCGGCACGCTGCCGTCGGCCTTTTTCGGCGGGAGCAACAATAATGATATTGTCTATGCCGTCGGGCGCGACACGGCTGCTGCCGTTCGCCAGGTCATTGACGCGAACATCTACTTCACCGGAACGCCCTCGTTCTGGACGACGAACCGCGCGGCTTATCAGACCAATGCAGCTTACAACGCGGCTTACGGCAATATCTTTACCAACACCGCCATCGGCCTGCCGGTCCCCAACCCGCTGGGCGGCCACAATAGCGGCGCGCTCGTCACGGCTGACTTGAATGTCATCACCAACGCTATCGGCACAGTGGCCTCGGCTGATTTCGGCGCCTTCACCACGCTTTCCTACGAAGGTTATCAGCCTTCCGTCGCAAATGTGGCCAAGGGTTATTATCCAATCTGGGGTTATGAGCGCTGGTACACCCGCAACAGCGGCGCAGGTCAGCCTAGTCCAAACCAACTCGTAGTGCTGAACACCCTCTATAGCTCGGTGACCAACTCAACTTTTCAGCACACGCCGGGCAACATCTTCGACACGAGCAAATTTGTTCCGATTGGCGACCTCGAAGTGCAGCGCACACAAGAGGGCGGCCCGATCACGTCGCTCCTGTATTAATCACGTTTAAACCGACACGGCCTTTTAAGATTCTATGAAAAAGATTTTTACTACCGCTGCTGCTGCGCTGGTGGTGTTCGCCGCACCCTGGGCGCGAGCGTGGACTTATACCGATGGTGACGCGCTGTTGATTTTTCGCGAGTCCGGCTTCAATACCGTTGAGTTCAACATCGGAAACATCATCCAGTTCACCAGCCTTTCGCCCGGCACAACCATCCCCGTGAACGGGTGGAGTTCCAGCCTGGTCACCAGCACGTTTGGAACGGACCTGACCGGTGTGAGCGTGATTGTGGCCTCTACCACCAGCAGTTTCGCCGGAGTTGGTCGCGCATCCTGGCTTACGGGCGCTGACCCCAGCGAAGTGGTGACGGAAAACGGAACGGCTTCAAGCTGGCAGAGCAAGTTCTGGAGTCCCATCAATGCCATCGGCACCAAACCGATACTAAACGTCGTCACACCGACATTGACCAACGCGTATTCCATTGATCTGTCGAGCGTGGATTGGAGCGCGTCCTACGATTACATCGTCACGGCCGGCGGCACGCGAGCTTCGCAAATCGCTTTGTTCGGCGGCAATGCCTCGTTCGATGTCGAAGGCGTGGTGCCCGGCTCGTTCGCTCTGTGGCGGATTGCGCCCAATGTAAACGCCGCTTACGTCGGGACGTTTAACATCACTGCCAATGGAGTGCTCACCTTTACAGCCGGCCCGCTCGTAGTCGCCACGCCGCCGATCATCCTCAGCATTGGCCGCACAAACGCGGTGAACACCGTCAGTTTCACCACGACGAGCGGCGGAAACTATTGGCTCGCCTACACGAACGCCCTGGGCGGGAGTATCAGCAATTGGCCAATCATCAGCGGCCCGGTCTCAGGGGACGGCAGCAACAAATCACTTAATCATACCAGCGCCGACGCCAACGGGTTTTACCGCGTGGTGCGTACACCATAGCGGGTGGGGTGGCGGCAGGTCCTGCTCCAGTAGGACCTGCCGCAATTGTTTTAATCGCAGAGAGGACAGCCACAGCGAATGAAGTTCCGGTTTTATTTTGTCGCGATGCTCGCGCTCGTAAACATTTCCAACGGCCTGGCGGGCGAAACGAATTCGTCTTCCGCAGCCAACGGAACGAGCGCGGCCACAAACGTCGCGCCCACGTTCGATGTGCGGGGCTATCGCATCGAAGGCAACACCGTTCTGCCGCCGGAAAAATTCGGCCTGATGAGCAATTACACTGGCGCGGTGGTGGACCTCCCGCGGCTGCGCCAGGGATTGGGCGAACTGCAATTGCTTTACCGCAATCTCGGGTTTGCCACCGTCGGCGTGACACTGCCGCAGCAAAAGCTCACCAATGGTTTCGTGCGCGTGAAAGTGGTCGAAGGCTGGCTCAACGACATCACCGTCACCGGCAATCGTTACTACAGCTCGAACAATGTCCGCCGCGCGTTGCCGAGTCTCACGACCAACATTCTCCTTAACACAAAATGGTTTCAGCCGGAACTCGACCAGGCGAACGCGAATCAGGATCGCCAGATTTATCCCGTCATTGGCCCCGGCCCGGACCCGGGAACCACCGCGCTCACCCTCAAAGTCAAAGACCGCCTGCCGCTCCACGGCCACATCGAAATCAATGACAAAGCCACGCCCGGCACGCCCTTGCTGCGGATCGACAGCGCGATTCAATACAACAACCTCTGGCAGCTCAATCACCAGATCGGACTGCAATATAATTTCTCGCCGCAAAGCATGAAGTCCGGCAATTATTCCCCCAACGTCTTCGATCAACCCATGGTCGCCAGTTACAGCGGTTTCTATCGCATTCCCCTGGGGTTCGGCCAAGGTTTGCGTGACACTTACGATCGGCTGCCCGTGGATTTTGGCTATGATCAGGTCAGCCATAAATTCAATCTGCCGCCTCTGACGGGGAATCCCGAGCTGACTATTTACGCGTCGCGCTCCGCTTCCGACACGCCCGTGCGCCTTGGTCCGCTCACGCTCATCACGAACACCGCGCTCGCGGACATCAGCTCGCAATTCGCGCAGCGCGACCTCACGTTCAACGAAAACATCGGCACGAAACTGGCCGTTCCCGTGCGTGATTTCGCGGGCATCCATTCATCATTCCTGCTGGGCTTCGACTATAAGTCCTACGCGGCGCGGAGCTTCAGCACCAACCTCACTTATTTCGATCTCTTCGCGCTCGACCAGTTCGGCAATCGCGTCCTGGTGACGAACCAAACGATCCGGCTGGGCGCGGCCAGCCACATTGAACTGGATTATCTGCCGATTTCCGTCGGCTGGGTCGGGGCGCGTCCTGACAAATGGGGCAGCACCATTTTCCAGTTCAACGAAAACTTTTTCTTCACGCCGCTCGCTTCCGCGCGGACCAATTTTCAAATCGTGGCCGGATCGCCTGCCGCCGGTGGCGATTACACCACCATTAACACCGGAGTTGTCCGCGACCAAAAGTTGCCCGGCGACTGGTCGCTGCAATTGCGCGCCAACGGCCAGTGGTCCAGCGCGCCGCTGATCAGCAATGAACAATTTGGTCTCGGCGGCACGGCGGGTGTGCGCGGTTTTCGCGAAGGCGAAACTTACGGCGACACCGGCTGGCGGACGTTGTTCGATGTTCGCGCGCCAGCCATCAACATCGGCTATCTCCCGCATGAGACCGGCGACATTCCGGCGTACCTCCGCTGCTCATGGTTCATGGATTACGGCCAGGCGTATCATTTGAATAAAACTGTGTCGCCCGTTCGGCAATGGGGAACCGGCGTAGGCTTTTATTTCACCGCCAGTGAACATGTGGATGCCCGGCTGACTCTCGCATGGGCTTTGTGCGATACGCTCACGACCCGCGCCGGCACATTGCAGGCTTATTTCAGTTTCGGAGTTCAATTTTAAAATTATGAAGAGAAACACATTGAACACTGAATTACTTTCCACGCGCCCACCCGTTGGACGTTCGACGTTCGCGATTGGATGTTCGATGTTCCTTCGTTTTGGTCTGGTTGTTCTTGCCAGTGCGCATCTGACGCTCTTCGCCAACCCGCAAGGCATGACGGTTGTCGCCGGTTCGGCCAGCGCGCAAGCTGGCGGCTCGCAGCTCACTCTGACCGTCGGGCAGAATACCTTTCTCAATTGGAACAGTTTCAACATTCAGCCGGGCGAAACCACCACGTTTATTCAGCCCGGAGCCAATTCTATTGTCTTGAACAATATCGGCGGCAGCAACCCCTCGCAGATTTGGGGCACGCTCAACGCCAACGGCTCGGTCATCCTCGCCAATGCCAACGGATTTTATTTCGGCCCGAACTCAATGATCAAAGTCGGCGGCAGTTTCATCGCGACGACCGCGCCGCTCGCGCCGGATTTTGGCGCTGGTTCAAGCTGGCAATTCGTCGGCCTCCCGCCGCTCGCCAGCATTGTCAATTATGGCACCGTCCAGGTCGGCCAAAACAAATCGCTCTATCTTATCGCCGAGCAAATCGAAAACCATGGCAGCCTCGCCGCACCCGGTGGCAGCATTGGGCTTTACGCAGGCAAACAAGTGCTCGTGAGCGAACGCCCCGATGGCCGCGGACTCAGCGCCAGCGTGTTGATGCCGTCCGGCTCCGTGGATAATTCCGGCAACCTCACGGCCGATGCTGGCACGATCGCACTCCAGGCGCAGGTCGTGAATCAGAACGGCATCCTGCAAGCCGATTCGGTGCAGAATCAAAACGGCGTGATCGAACTTGTCGCCTCCGATTCGCTCAACCTCGGCGCGAGTTCGCAAATCCTCGCGCGCGGCGAAGATTCCATAACGGGAAGTGCGGGCGGCACGGTAACACTAAAATCTGATAACAATTTTTCCGACACCACAGGCAGCGAAATTATTACCACCGGCGGCGCGCATGGTGGCAACGGGGGAAACGTCGAAGTCAGTGCGCAGAATATTCTCTCATTGGACTCCGGCATGGATGCGCGGGCGCAAGTTGGCTGGATTGGCGGACGATTTTTGCTCGATCCCGTGAATATCACACTTGGCATATCGGGCGGCGGCGCGGTCGGTGACGACGGTTCGGTCTTCTACGACAGCGGTTCGGGCACGCTCGCACTGAACGTGAACACCGTGTTCGCAAACAAGAATTTTTCCGCGATTGATCTCCAGTCGACCGCCAACATCACGCTGGCGGTGAACACGGTTTGGAATCTGAGCCAGAGCACCGGCGTGGGCAGCGGCCAACTGACGTTGCAGGCGGGCGGCGACATTATTTTCAACAACGGCGCGCAAATTGTAGATGCGAACAACTGGTCGGTGAGCCTGCAGGCCGGCGTGAGTTTCCCGGACGGCGCGGTCCAGACCGGCATTGGAAATATTTTCCTGAATGGCGGCAGCGGCCGGACGTTCAATGGGGCGATTTCAACCGCGCAAGGTTCGATCAATTTGTCCGCCGGCAACAGCATTCTCGTCGGCAGCGGTTTTGTTCGCACGATCGGGGGCGGCAGCATCAATGTCACCGCGCTGTCCGGCGACATCAATGCCGGAACCGCGAATGGCGGCTATCAATTTTCCATTTTCGGTTACAGCGTCAGCCCGAATCTCGGCGGCATTTCCACGGCGGCTGGCGGCGACGTAACATTGAACGCCGGTCACAACATCATCAGCACGCCGACAGTTCCCGCCAACCAGCCGCCCGGCGCGTCCGGCGCTTACGGCAGTCAGCCGGGCAATGTGACATTGATTGCCGGCAATCAAGTGCTCGGAAATTTCACCGTCGCCAACGGCGTCGGTACCATCCTCGCCGGTGTCCAGGTCAACAACGGAGAAGTCACGCAGGTCACGAGTCCGAATGCCGACGTCGGCAATTCGCAGCGGCCGGTGGGTTTGAGTTTGATTGACGGGTCGTGGAATGTCTGGGCGGCGCGCGACATTTACATCAGCGAGGTGCGGAATCCGAACGGCACGTTCAACAGCAGTCAACTGAATGTCCCAACCGGCCAGTTCGCCGGAAACAGTGACAACTCCGCCGTGCCGCCGCGCACTTCGTTCCTGTTCGACTACGCGCCGGATGCCGCTGCGAATTTCTGGGCGGGCAATTCGATCACACTCTCGGGAGCGAATCTGCCCCGCGTCAACGGCCAGAACCAAAGCATGCCACCGATCTACGCGCCGATTCTAAGTCTCAATGCGGGGGCGGGCGGCATCAACATTCTCAACTCGCTCATCCTTTATCCATCAAGCCAGGGCGCGTTGCGCATCGTTACGCGCGACGGAGGAAATCTCGCTGGCGCGTTAAGCGCCACGTCATTGACGGGCATCACAATATCCGACAGCGGACTGCCGGGCTGGGCGACTTTCGGGCAGGGCCACGCGCTCACGCCGCTGCACTTGAACGATGCGAACCCCGTGACGCTGGATATTTCCGGCAACATTCAAAGCTTTGGCCTGACTGTGCCGACGTTTGCGAACATCATGGTCGCGGGCAACACTTACAACTTCGGTTTCGCCGGGAGAAATCTTTCACCTTCGCAAACCACTTCGATCAACGTAGCCGGCGATATTACATATCGCGGCAATCTGACCAGTGTCTCTCTGACCGAGCCGCTTCCGCCAGAGCTTTTTGATTCTGCGCTCAGCGGTGATTCCGATGTGGCCAATAAATTGCGTTACGACGCAACAACGGGCCAACTCACCTTTATCGGCGTGATGACCTCAGCGGAATTGGCCTTCCTCCTTAATCCCACCAAAGCAGTTCTCGATGAAAATGGCCAACCAGTGATGGACGCCAACGGTCAGCCCGTGACCACGCCCCTTGCGCTGGACACCACACAACAAGCCGCGGTTCAACAATTGTTCGCCGACAGCCAAAGCGCGTCGCTCGGTGACCAGGGACTTGCCCTCGCGGGTCCTGGACATTTCAGCCTGAGCGCTCACGACATTGACCTCGGCATTTCGGGCGGCATTTCAGTCACCGCTCCGGATTCTGTTCTCGCAGCCATCTCCCCTTATGGTGCGGACATAAACGTCAACGTTTCCGGAAATCTCGACATGACCTCGACGAAAATTGCCAACGAGAGTTTGCTTGGCGGAATCACGTTGAACATCGGCGGTACGCTAAACGTCGGCGGCCAGTTCACCACGTTCGGCGATCCGAACGCGCCAAAAGGAATTTTTACGACGAGCGGCGGAAATGTTTCCGTCACTGCGACTGGCGACGTGAATGTGAACGGCTCGCGCATCGCGGCCTACAACGGCGGCGACATCAACGTGCGGTCGCAACACGGCGACGTGAACGCGGGCTCGGGCGGTTCCGGCTTCGTGAGTTTGCAGGCGCTGGAATTGGATCCGGTGACACACCAGTTGTTCGCCATTCCGGCGACGATTCCCGGCAGCGGTATTTTGGCGACGACCATTGTCGGTTCCCGTGCGTCATTGGGAAACATCACGGTGAGCACACCGGAAGGAAGCATCAACGCGAGCTTGGGCGGCATCATACAAATCGCATTTAACGGCGCGGACACTCACGACACATTCATTGACCTGAATGCGGGTCACGACATCAACGCCGGCGGCTCCGGCATCATCGGCAGCAACATTCGCCTCGAAGCGGGTGGCAATATCA